>CALALK010000184.1 GCA_937923125.1 uncultured Carnobacterium sp. | reverse complement strand
TTTTGATTCACTTTGTGCGATTTCATTTTCGTGGTGAGGAAACGCTAAGTCTTGTCCGCCACCGTGAATATCGATCGTATCTCCTAAGTGTTTTGTCGCCATTACCGAGCATTCAATATGCCATCCTGGACGACCTTTCCCCCAAGGAGAGTTCCAGCTAATTTCATTTGGTTTTGCGCTCTTCCATAATGCAAAGTCTAACGGATTGCGTTTCTTCGCATCATCTTCTGAGGCTGTACGATTACTTGCCCCGATTTGTAAGTCTTCAATGCGTTGATCGCTGAGTTCCCCATAATCTTTGAATTTCTCAGTAATGAAATACACATCACCTTCTGATTCATACGCCATGCCGTTATCGATTAAATCTGCTACAAAGGCAATAATGTCATCCATCGTGTTCATTACCGTTGGATTTAGTGTCGCCTTCTTCACGTTTAGGGCGTTTGTATCTTCAAAGAACGCTTCGATATATTTCTTTGAGACTTCTTCAGCCGTCATGCCTGTTTCGTTGGCCACGCGAATGATTTTATCGTCCACATCTGTAAAGTTCGAAACGAAATTCACGTCATAACCGCGGTATTCAAAGTAACGACGAATCGTATCAAAGGAAACCGTACTACGTGCATTTCCGATATGAATATAGTTATAAACCGTTGGACCGCACACATACATGCTCACTTTTCCTTCTTCAATCGGTTTAAATGCTTCTTTTTGTCTTGTTAAAGTATTGTAGATTTGAATCATAAGTTTCCTCCGATAGTCGTATCTCTTTCAATTTCTTCTGGTGTATGGACGCGGACCACTCGCGCTGGTAATCCAACAGCTGTGGTATGTGCAGGAATGTCGTCTAACACAACTGCCGCCGCTCCAATTTTGGCATATTCTCCAACCGTTACAGGGCCAATCACTTGCGAATGCGCTGATAAAAGCACCCCATTTTCGATGGTTGGATGGCGCTTGCCGGTATCCTTCCCGGTTCCGCCTAATGTGACCGCATGGAACATTTTGACATCGTCACCGATAACTGTCGTTTCTCCAATGACAATCCCCATTCCATGGTCGATAAAGAATCGTCTTCCAATCGTTGCGCCTGGATGAATCTCGATGCCCGTTAGGAACCTGCTAAAGCCAGCGACCATCCGTGCAAGGAGTCTCATTTTCGCCTTCGTATGGAACCAATGCGCCACCCGGTGTAAGACCGTTGCGTGATATCCTGGGTACGTCAAGACGATTTCCAAGCTGCTTCTTGCCGCTGGATCATTTCTCTTATAAGTATCCATATCTTCTCTAAAACGTCCCATTCCTTCACTTCCTTTGCATTTGTCTATTCTATTCATTATAACACAGTTTAAAGCACACAAAAAGCTGAAAAGCCGGGCTGCGGGGCCTAGCTTTTCAGCTTTCTAGCAAAACTATTTTAAGTCTAAAGTAACTTCTACTGTTTGTAATGGTACATCGTAGAATGGATCTTCACGACGTCCTAAGAAGTCTTTTGCTTGTTGTGGGAAGAGTGCGTACATTAATACATCTTCATCAGATTTAGCGTACTCTTTAATCTCTTCACGGATTTCTGGTAATTGATCTTCGATTAAGTCAGCTGGACGAACTGTCACAACTTCTGCATCTCCAATAATTTTTGCTTTTACTTCAGGATTAATTTCTGCTGGAGCTTGTCCATATAATCCTAAAACATAGTCTTTGATTTCTTTTGGAACGAGTTTGAAGCGTTCGCCTGAAATCACGTTCATTACCGCTTGTGTCCCAACCATTTGTGATAATGGCGTTACAAGTGGTGGGTATCCTAAGTCAGCACGTACTTTTGGCACTTCAGCTAATACTTCTTCGTATTTGTCTGCTAAGCCTTGTTCTGTTAATTGACTTAATAGGTTTGATAACATTCCACCAGGTACTTGGTAAATTAATGTTTTTGGTTCTGTATCTTTTACTTTAGGGTTTAAGATTCCTTCTGCACGGAATTTATCACGAATACCGTTGAAGTAAGCTGTTGCTTCTTCTACTTTCTTCATGTCCACGCCAGTTTCAAATCCTAAATCTTTCAACGCTAAAGCCATAGATTCAGTTGCAGGTTGACTTGTACCACCAGAGAATGATGATAAGCAAGTGTCGATGATGTCTGCGCCTGCTTCAGCTACTTTTAAGTAAGTCATTTCAGAAATACCACTTGTAGCGTGAGTGTGAACTTCTAAAGGAAGATCAGTTTTTTCTTTAATACGGCTTACTAATTCGTAACCTGTTTGAGGTGTTAATACCCCAGCCATGTCTTTAATACAGATTGAGTCTGCACCGAATTCTGCCATGCGTCCTACTAAATCAACATAGTAGTCTACAGTATGAACTGGACTTGTTGTGTAAGAGATTGCTGTTTGGCAGTGTCCGCCTGCTAATTTTGTTGCTTCGATAGATGTCTTCATGTTACGAACATCGTTTAAAGCATCGAATACACGAATAATGTCGATTCCGTTTTGTACAGATTTTTCTACGAATAAACGTACCACATCATCAGCATAGTTACGGTATCCTAATAGGTTTTGTCCACGTAATAACATTTGCAATTTTGTATCTTTAACTGCTGCGCGAATTTGACGTAGACGTTCCCATGGGTCTTCATTCAAGAAACGAATACAAGAGTCAAAAGTTGCTCCTCCCCATACTTCTAACGCATGGAAGCCAGCTTGATCTAATGTTTCCAAGATTGGTAACATATCTTCAGTTGACATACGAGTCGCGATTTGACTTTGTTGTCCGTCACGCAAAACCGTTTCAGTTAAACGGATAATTTTGCTCATAATATCTTCCTTTCTTAAGGTCTTTTACTCGATGTGTACTCTGCGACGATACGAGCGATATGCTCTTGCATCTCTAGGACCGTATGCTTTCTAGAACGGGCGCACACTTTTGCGTCCTCATTGCAGATAAAACAACGTCTTGGAGACATTCCAAGGGCTGTTCGACTAATGGGCGTTGGAGTCTCTCCTGCCATTTCTACGACATCGATATCGAGTAATCTCCCGAGTGGGTGTCCTTCTTCAAACTCTGTACATACGCGCTTTACATCCAGTGCATCTGCGCGAAGTACTCGGTAAAATTCCATTCCTGTCCCAAGCGAGAAGTCTTCTTGGTGAAGTTTCTCAAAAGGCATTAACGCCTCATCTAATTCAGAAATCACAGAGGCGAAGACGGTTGTAATCGCCTCTGAATTTTTTACAGGTCCCGGAATATTCAGTGTGATGGACACGAGTACACACGGGTTGAATTGTTCTAGTAATTGTTGTTGGGTATGAGCACGTCTTTCTCTGGCATCAAGCATTTGCATGATATCCACGGGTGCTCCATCAAACAAAGAATTAAACATTGCGAACAACGTCGATGATGCTTCCATCACGGTATTCGATTACCGCAACCACTTTATCACCATATTGGATTGGTTCTGGGTTTCCAACGATGCTGTATGCTTTTTCTTGTAATTCTTTAATTGTGTATTGAGGAACATCTAACCCTTTGAAGTGTTCAATTAAGTCTTGACGGTTAGGGTTGATGGCAATACCGATTTCAGTAACAACCACGTCCACACTTGTACCAGGAGTAATCACAGTATTTACTGATTCTACGAATGTAGGGATGCGTCCACGTACTAATGGGCTGATTACCATTGACATTTTTGAAGCAAAGGCTGTATCACAGTGACCACCTGAAGCTCCACGGATAACTCCGTCAGAACCTGTCATTACGTTTACGTTGAAGTCTGTATCTACTTCTAAAGCAGAAAGGATTGCAACGTCTAAACGGTTAATAACTGAACCTTTAGATAATGGGTTTGCGTACATGCTTGCGTCGATTTCATAGTGGTTTGCGTTGTTTGCAAGTGAAATTGCTGATGGGTGGTCGAAGTCTTGAACGTCGATGACTTTTTCAACTAAACCTTCTTCTAACAATTCGCACATTGAGTTTGTAATACCACCAAGTACAAAGCTTGCTTTGATGCCGTCTTTAATCATTGCTTCACGGATGAAACGAGTTGCAGCAAGAGAAGCTCCACCTGTACCAGTTTGGAATGAGAATCCTTCTTTGTAATATGGAGAACCAGTGATTACTTTAGAAGCGTATTCTGCGATTAATAATTCTTTAGGGTTCTTCGTGAAACGAGTTGCCCCTTTGGCAATCCCTTTAGGATCCCCGATTTCATCTACAACAACCACGTAGTCCACGTCTGTTTGTGGAATGCTGATTGGAGTGTTTGGATAAGGTACAAGGCTATCTGTAATCGCAACTACTTGGTCAGCGTATTTAGCGTCGATCATTGCGTATCCTAAAGAACCGCAAGTTGCTTTTCCTTTTGTACCGTTGATGTTACCGTACTCGTCAGAACTTGGAGCTCCAAGGAAGGCAACGTCGATGTGGATGTCTCCTGCAGTGATTGCACGAGCACGTCCACCGTGTGAACGAATCACAACTGGGTTTTCCATGATACCGCTAGAGATGGCTGCCCCTAATTTATCACGTAAACCAGATGAAGTGATGTTTGTAATGACACCATTTTTGATGTGTTCGATTAATGGTTCGTGTACGTTCGCGATTGAAGAAGGCGCGATTGATAGGTTTTTAATCCCCATTTTTGCAATTTCATCCATAACCATGTTAATTACATAGTCTCCTTCACGGAAGTGGTGGTGGAATGAGATTGTCATGCCATCTTTTAAGCCAGTTTTTTCAATAGCTTCACGAATGCTACCTAATAATTTTTCTTGACGAGGTTCAACAGGTTTGATTTTACGGCTAGCTGCTTCATAAGGTTTAATGCGAGCTAACTCACCTTCGTATACCCCATATTGATCTGCATATTCTTGTGGAATTTCACGTCCAGCTTTATTTAATACCATCTTAAATTTCCTCCTCGCTAATCAATCCAGCCGCTTTTGCCAATGCGATTACGCGCTCAGCACGTTCCACGATTGGTTTATCGACCATTTTACCGTTAACTGAGATAACACCTGAACCTTTAGCTTCAGCTTCACGAATTCCCCAAATAACTTCTTTAGCGTTTTGAATTTCTTTTTCTGTTGGTGCATAAACTTTATTAACCACAGGAATTTGACGAGGATTAATAACAGATTTTCCATCGAAACCTAATTGTTTGATGCGTTCTACTTCTTCACGGAATCCATCCATGTTGTCTACGTTAGAGTAAACAGTATCGATTGCAGCGATTCCTGCAGCACGAGCCGCATGTAAAATCATGCTACGAGCGAAGAATAACTCTTGTCCATCAGGGTAACGACGAGTTTTCATGTTTGTTACGTAGTCTTCAGCACCTAAAGCGATACCGATTAAACGGTCACTTGCTTTAGCGATTTCGCGAGCGTTTAACACACCTTCAGCAGATTCAATCGCAGCCATCATTTTAGTGCGACCTACTGGGATGTTGTTTTCACGTTCAACGCGAGTGATGATTTCATCCACGTCTACGATATCTTGAGCTGTTTCAGTTTTTGGTAAACGAACAACGTTAACACCAGCTAATACAACGGCTTCAATATCTAAAGCACCTGTTGTATCTAAACCGTTAATACGTACAACTGTTTCTACATTGCTGTAGTCAAAAGTTTTTAAAGCGAAATGTACTAATACACGAGCTGAGTCTTTCTCTTTTAAAGAAACAGCATCTTCTAAGTCAAACATAATTGAGTCTGCGCCGTAAAGTGGAGCGTCACGCAACATTGCTGCGTTTGAACCAGGTACGAACATCATTGTTCTTCTTAAGCGTTCCATGAGTCGATCTCCTTCCAGTCGTAGTTTTCCACATCTGCTGCACGGTGAACAACTGTCACTGTACGAGCTTGGATTGTGCAATCTAAAGCGCCTTTATCAACTGCGATGACTTCTGCTGAAGTAACGCCTAATTGTTTTAAAGTTTCTTCAATCACACGACGGATTTGATTTCCGAATTGTTTTTCGACACTACTTTCTAATTGAATGTCGATTCGACCAGCGGTACTTGGATTTAAAGTGATCATGATGTCACTTGATTCCAAAGTGCCGACTACTGCACTTTTTTTAATTTCCATTATTGTTTCCACCTTTTCTTTTGGATTTTAACCAATGAAATGTTTTTCTTCTAAATAATGATACGTAGTTGCTGGAACGAGCTGTTTTAACTCGTCTACGTTTTTGTCTTGAATGGCAGCGCGCACCCGCGTCGCACTCACCACTTCGTCCCCGGCAGAAAGTCTGTCTATAATCACTAGCTCTAAGTCGCTCCCAAAAGCAGCTCTTAGCGCGTCATTATAAACGGAGGTTACTGGGGAAAGTGGTTCTTGACCAACATAACGTTTAGTCAATTGTAACGTTGGAACAATGTTTTCTAAGAAGAGTGTTGCATCCAATGTTGCTTGAACTTTTGCCACTTCCAAATCCGCCTTCTCTTTTAAGAAGTACGATGGGAAAGTAGCGCTTGAGACCATGTAGTCTCTCGTTGGGAGCACCGTTACATTCGGTAGGTGACTCACCCCTTGCTTCACCATTTCCATTCGGTCATTCGTATTAAAGAACGAACGATCCTCGGAAACAACGAATACGTAGAGGTGACTCGACTGACGAGCAGCCGTTTCTACCAAGTATTGATGTCCCAGTGTAAAAGGATTCGCATTCATGACGATGGCACTATTGCTACTTCCTTCTACGAAATGTTCTTTGAGTAATTTTAAGTAATCACTAAAAGATGGGATGCCTTGTTCTAAAAAGGCAAGGTTTTCTGTCTCGGCAACTACGCGATACCCCAGAGATTTAAAGAAGACAATGTTCTTTGGTTTTGTGTAGACAAAACTATTGGTATAAGAACGTTCTCTTAATTCATCTAAGAGAGCCATCACGAGATGCGTTAACAGATTTTCTGATTGGTATTTTTTACAAACCACTAAACATTTTAAAATGTTGCGGTCTAGAGAACCGGTTGCTGCAGGTTCACCAGAAGTATGGTAAATCGCAATTGTATAATCAACCTGCTCTGTTTTGCCAAGGTTAGCTTGATCCATTAACCATTCCCAATCTTGGCGTGCTTTTTTATCGCGATCGAGCCATAACCGTTTGAGAATGAAATTTTCCATGGAACGGCCTCCTTATTTTGGCGGGAATGCTTTTAATAAAAGAGCAGAAACGGCATATAGAATTCCTAATACTAGGAAAACTCCACCCATCCCTAAAGCCATTAATTCGAAAGCTTGTGTTAAATGTTCTGCGTTGAAATTCATCGTTTTCCTCCTTTTCCTTCTATATTATTACATGAAGAATGATAATAATAATCCACCAGCAATAACAGAAGCGATTTGTCCAGAAACGTTAGCTCCAACAGCGTACATTAAGATGAAGTTTTGAGGATCTTCGTCTGTCGCCATTTTTTGGATAACACGACTTGACATTGGGAATGCAGAGATACCTGCAGCTCCGATCATTGGGTTGATCTTTTCTCTACGGAATAAGTTCAAGATCTTAGCAAATACCACACCACCGATTGAGTCCATGATGAAGGCTACTAAACCGAACAAGATGATCATTAATGTTTGAACATTTAAGAATAAATCAGCTTGCATTTTAACTGAGATTGTAATCCCTAATAGAATAGAAACAATGTTTACTAATTCGTTTTGAGCCGCTTGAGATAAGTTATCTAAAACGCCACATTCACGTAATAAGTTACCAAACATTAAGAAACCAACAAGTGGTAATGAAATTGGAGCAATGAAACCTGCCACAATTGTGATAATGATTGGGAACAAGATTTTAGTTAATTTAGATACGCCTGAAGCGTGGTATGTCATACGAATACGACGTTCTGCTTTTGTTGTAACCATCTTGATTGCGATTGGTTGGATAATCGGAACAAGAGCCATGTATGAGTAGGCCGCAACCGTAATCGCTCCAAGTAATTGAGGGGCTAATTGGTTTGCAACGAAGATTGATGTAGGACCGTCAGCCGCACCGATGATACCGATTGAAGCTGCTTCACGAATGTCAAATCCGAATAATACAGCTACAACGACTACGAAGAAAATACCGAATTGAGCTGCCGCACCGAATAATAACATGAATGGGTTTTGTAATAATGGACCGAAGTCGATCATCGCACCGATACCGATGAAGATTAATAATGGGAATAATTCAGTTTCGATACCGATTTCGAATAAGATTTGTAGGACCCCATGTTGTTGTTGTCCACCAACGACTTGGTCAAGAACCCCAGTTCCTGGGAAGTTTACTAAAATTGTACCTAATCCCATTGGTACTAATAATGTTGGTTCGTACTCTTTTTTAATCCCTAAGTACATTAATAGGGCACCGACAAGCATCATGAAGATTTGGCCGCCAGTAATAGACATTATATTTTGAACTAATGTTTCCACTGTTTCACTCCTTGAAAGTTATTAAAATTAGTTGATTGTAATTAAAGCGTCTCCTGGGTTTACCACTTGACCTTCTTTAACGTGAATTCCTGCTACAACCCCTGCTTTAGCTGCAACGATTTCGTTTTCCATTTTCATCGCTTCTAAAATCATTAATGGTTGGTTTTCAGTAACTGTGTCACCTACGTTTACTAAAATACGTAAGATGTTCCCTGGCATTGGAGATGGCATTGCGTCTGCGCCTGCTGGTGTAGATGCTACAGGAGCTGCTGGAGCTGGTGTTGCTTCTACTGCTGGTGCAGCAGGTGCCGCTGGAGCTGCAACTGGTGCTACAGGAGCAGGTGCCGCAACTGCTCCGATTTCTTCCATTTCTACTTGGTACTCTTGACCGTCTACTTTAATTTTGAATTTACGTAACATATCGTAACATTCCTCCTAAAATATATTATGAATTGCGTTTTTGGTAGATTTCTTTAACAGCCCATTGACTGTCATTTGATTCACCTGCAGCAATCGCTGAGGCAATAACCGAGATAATCTTGGTTTCTGGGTTGCGTTTAAGGACGCGTTTGACCACAAATTGGCTTTCTGGATAATCTGAGGCCGCAATCGCCGCTGCAATGATTGAGACGTGCTTAGCTTCTTCTGCTTCTACCGGTACAAAAGCTTCTAATTTTTCCCATTCAGATTCTGTTTGTGCAGACTTCGTCGATGCGTGTTCCGTTGCTTCAGAGTTCTTCTTGCCAAATAATCGTTGGAGAATTCCCATTCCTTCACTCCCTTCCCAACATAATCTACATGCAATTATTATACAGAAAACGGCGTCATACCTAAACTAGAAACAGGTTTTTCCCCTGTTCTTTTGGTGTTTTATTATAAATAGGATATAAAACTTATGCTCATTTTGTCACATCAAACTGTTCTTTTATTGTTTTTCGCTATGAAAACACTATCTTTTTTATTAAATATTGTTTAAGATATCGCTATAAGTAAACGAATTCATTCTACCCAACGAGTTCGTGGAGTTCCCATTCAGGTTTTAGCGACTGAACGGTTCTCCAACTAAAAAAACAAATTTTTTAATAAAGAAAGGAAGATATGATGGTTATCACAATTGCAGCTTATATTATGATGGCAATTTTCATGTACGTTATCATGAAGAAAAAAATGTCACCATTTACAGCTTTAGTATTAATTCCATTAGTTTTCGCAATTATTTTAGTTGCTACAGGTCAAGTCCAAGACGCTAACATCGGTACATTAATTCGCCAAGGGTTATTCGGTAATAACTCAAAAGATAAATTAACAGCGATGAAAGGAACTGCTGAAACAGGGGTTATGCTTCTATTCGCAATCCTTTACTTCTCTACAATGTTAGATGCTGGATTATTCGATCCAATCACTAACAAAATGATTCGCTTCGCTAAAGGCGATCCAATGAAAGTATTGATGGCTACTTCTATCGTAGCTGCTGCCGTATCATTAAACGGTGACGGAACTACAACTACATTAATCTGCTGCTCAGCTTTCGTGCCAATTTACAAAAAATTAGACATGAAATTAATGAACTTAGGGGTTCTTGTTATCTTACAAAACACTATCATGAACTTATTACCATGGGGCGGACCTACTGCTCGTGCGATGTCAGTTCTTGGTGTAGAAGCAGATATCCTAGGTTACTTAGCACCAGGTATGGTTCTTTCAGTACTTTACGTAATCTTCGTTGTTGCTCGCTCAATGGGTAAAAAAGAACGTGCTCGTTTAGGTATCCAAGAATTATCTGAAGAAGAATTAAACGAATTGACTACAATTTCTGATCCTGAAGTATTAGAAAAACGTCGTCCACAAAACTTCTTAATCAACGCTATCTTAACAATCGTATTAATCGGTTGGTTAGTTGCTGGTTCATTCATCGATGCAATCGAAGTTAAACCAGTTGTATTATTCTTAGTTGGTACAGGTTTAGCCTTAATGATCAACTACCCAGACTTAAAAGCTCAATCTAAACGTATTGGGGACAACGCTGGTGACGCTGTACAAGTAGTATTACTAGTATTCGGTGCCGGAGTATTCATGGGATTATTCCAAGGAACTGGAATGGCAACAGCTCTAACACAAAGTATCGTTCAAGTTATCCCTCAACAATTAGCAGGATTCTGGTCATTAATCATCGCGATTATCTCAGTACCTGGTACATTCTTCTTAACAAACGACGGATTCTACTACGGAGTATTAATTCCATTCGCTGAAATCGGACGTCAATACGGATTTACTGATATGCAAATGGCATTAGCTTCATTAATGGGTCAAGCATTCCACTTATTAAGCCCATTAGTAGCGTTCATCTACTTACTATTACGTCTAACAGGATTAGACATGGGTGAATGGCAAAAAGAATCAGCTAAATACGCAGCTGTTATCTTCGTAATCTTCGTTGTAACAATCGTATTAATGGGTCACATGCCATTATACTTACCACAAAATTAAACAATTGAATTTGTGAAAAAGACTTGTTCAGGCCTAGCCTAACAAGTCTTTTTTTGTGCATTTTAACTTTTTTTCGTTTATACTTACTCTAATGTTTACAATAATTTCCAGGAGGCTACTATGTCAGCGATTATCCAAGCGGTAAAGAAAAATTTAGATATTACCCAAAACAAACCTCTTAAAATTTCGCTCTACGAAGCATTTCGTAAAACGATTATCTTAGGAGAAATCCCTGCAGGTACGCGTATTAACGAAAAAGAATTTTCGACTGAGTTAAACATCAGCCGTACACCCATTCGCTACGCTCTTAACGAGTTAACGAAAGAGCACCTAGTAGAGCACATCCCTAAGATTGGTGTCATCGTAAAAGGAATTTCCATTAAAGATGCCCATGAAATTTACGAAATTAGAAAATCACTCGACACATTGGCAACAATTAATGCGATGAAACTCATGACGAAAGAAGACTTCAAAGAGTTGAACGGCATCATCGAAGAATGCGAACGTCTCAACAACGAAGACAGAGTCGATGAAGTACTTGCGAACTTCACGACTTTCAATGATTTCATCTACGAAAAATGCCAAATGACACGTCTAAAAGAAATCGTATTCGAATTACGTACATACGTCATTTACTTCCGCGACTTATCGATTCGTTCTTCAGAACGCCGTACAAAAGCACTCGAGGAACACAAACTCATCTATCGCGGGATGCTCAATAACGACGTGGAACAAATCACGCTGATTACACACGAGCACTTAGATCGCTCATTACAATTTATTTTGAAACAAATGGAGAAATTACACATTGATTAATCCTGAGTTTTTAGCAAAAGTGGCCACAGATGCACTACTACAAGAAGTAAATCTCGCGCCAAAACCCGGCTTAGTAGACCCTATTTCTAACGGGGCTCATAAGGACATGACAACAGAGACCTTCTACCGAAGTATCGAAGCGCTCCGTCCTTATTTACTGGCATATGCCGAAGCAGGAAGCCACCACAACGGCACTCCACTCGACTTATTTAACGAACTTCGCGCCCTTGGAAAACAAGCCGAAGACGCGATGATGGCCGCCACAAACAATATCAATACCCATAAAGGAGCCAACTTCTCCTTTGCCCTCGTCTTAGGGGCTACTGCTCATACGAATGGCAACATTCCAGAAGCCTTGCACTACTGCCACCTAATGACGCGCCACCTCATCGAAGTGGACTTTGCCAACCTCGACCAAAAAGAACACCTCTCTTACGGGGAGAAGCTCTACGTCGAACACGGCATCACAGGCATTCGAGGCGAAGCAGCAACAGGCTACCCAAGCCTTGCCAAAGCACTCGACTATTACAACACACTAGACACGCA
>CALALK010000183.1 GCA_937923125.1 uncultured Carnobacterium sp. | reverse complement strand
CCCAAGCGCAAAATATCCAATCAGTAGGTATTACAGATGATTACGATGAAGCAAAATTAGATATTGACGTTGCAAACATCAAAGCTTACGATAGTGTAACTGGTGAAGATGTAACTGATAAATTTGATATTGCTATTGCCAATGGTGTGATTACAGCTACTTCTAAGAAAGATTTAACAAAATCATTAGGAGATGCAGAAAATACACAAGTAATCGATACAACGAAACTAGCATTTGGTCGTTACTATAAATTTGATATTGTTGCGACTGTGAAACAAGATGTGCCAGCTGGTTCAGATATCGAAAATACAGCAATGCAAGTAGTTCATCAATATGACCCAACAAGTAAAACTGTTGTAACGCCTAAGAAACCAACTGAAAAACGTGTCGTAAATGTTCCAATTACAGTTGATTTCAATTTCACGAAGAAACTAGAAGGCCGTGAATTACAAGCGGGAGAATTTAGTTTCCAATTGAAAGATGATAAGGGCAATGTGATTGAAACAGTGAAGAATGACGCTGAAGGTAAGGTTAAATTTAGAACTATTGAATTCTATAAAGGTGACGAAGGCGTTCATAAATTCACTGTAGAAGAAGTAGCTGGAAAAGATGGATCCGTTACTTACGATACAATGAAGGCTATGACGGAACTGCCAAAGTTCTAACAACAACGGTAACAGATGCTCCAGATAAAGAGTTCAACAACACAGTAACTCCTCCAGAAACACCAGAATTCCAACCTAAGAAATTTGTTGTGAAAGATGAGAAATTCGATACTACTGGCGACAAGTTAGTAGATGACGATGCTGAGTTGACTGATGCTGTAACAGATACGAAAGCAGATCCTTACGCTGATAAGACTGATAACAATGAAGCTCAAAATATCAATACATCAACACTTAAGAAGGGTGAAAAAGTGGTTTACCAAGTTTGGTTAGATACAACTAAATTTGATGCAAACAACAAAGATTACATCCAATCAGTAGGAATCACAGATAACTACGATGAAGAAAACTTAACGGTTGATGTTGCAAATATCAAAGCTTACGACAGTGTCACTGGTGAAGATGTAACAGCTAAATTCGACATCAAAGTTGAAAATGGCGTAATTACAGCAACATCTAAAGCTGATTTAACGAAATCTTTAGGCGATGCTGAAAATACTCCAGTATTAGATACTACTAAATTTGCGTTCGGACGTTACTATAAATTTGATATTGTTGCGACAATCAAAGAAACTGCTAAAGATGGCGTAGATATCGAAAATACTGCGAGCCAAACAGTTCACCAATACGACCCAACGAAGAAGACAACTGAGAAACCAGAAAAACCAACTGAAACTCGTGTTGTTAACATCCCAACGAAAGTGGAATTCGAATTCACTAAGAAACTTGAAGGTCGTCCACTGAAAGATGGCGAATTCAGCTTTGTATTGAAAGACAAAGATGGAAATGTCATCGAAACAGTAACAAACGACGCTGACGGTAAGATTAAATTCTCTGCCTTAACATTCAAGAGAGGCGAAGAAGGAGTTTATACTTACACTGTTGAAGAAGTGAAAGGAACAGAAGAAGGCGTAACTTACGATACAATGGTTGCGACTGTTACTGTAACTGTAGCTAAAGACGGTAAAGTATTAACGGCTGTGGCTGGATTACCAGAAGATACAGAGTTCAACAACACTGTAACTCCTCCAAACACACCAAATACACCTCCTCAAACACCTCCAACTCCAGGTAAACCAGAATTACCGAAGACAGGTGTGGAAGACTTATCAGCTGTCTTCAATGCAGCAGGCATGTCACTCCTTGCAGGTTTAGGATTACTTGCAGCTGGCAAGAAAAAAGAGGACGAAGAAGAATAATCTCACCTAGGTGATAACTTCTAAAGTTTGACGAAAAGCCCCAAGAGCAATCTTGGGGCTTTTTGTGCATCAAAAAACGCTACAAAACAATGTTTGTAGCGTGGAGTATGTTGTAAGCCGCCTAGGGGAGTCGAACCCCTGTTATGAGAACCGGAATCTCATGTGATATCCACTACACTAAGGCGACGTTCTTTTCTAAGTGTATCTAATTTTAGAAAACTGTGCAAGTTTTGGAAAAAATCAGAATATAAAGGAGAAATAGTCTAATTCGTATATCTTTAAAAGAGAGCAAAAAAGTATAAGAAGAGAGCAACATTACCATATATGGTAATTACCAAATATGGTAATGTTTAAGTGGGAGGGAAAATTATGAAAATAGAACATCAGATTGACCCAAGAACGTTAGAGTATGTGGATAGTAGACCGTATAAAGAGAAGGTGAAAATGCTTGCTGCTCTTAAACTGTTGGATAAGGAAGGATTAAGTCCTGCGATACTCGAAATGTGGGGAAATAAATCGCAGACTGAATTGAATATTCCAGTTGTATATACTAAAGAGGAGGCTTTAAAAAATGGATCAAAATCTGAAGCGTTCAATAGCACGCTTGTCATTGGATTGGGAGAACTACGAAAAAGACTTAGATTTAGATTTCACTCTAAAAGAAATGGCAGTAAGGATTACAGAGTTGAGACTTGTGTCCGGACTCTCACGTACCGAGTTTGCAGAAAAGGTTGGGATAGAACCAGCTCATTTGTCCCGGTTAGTTTCAGGACACCATAATCCCTCAATTTTATTTTTAGAGGAGATGGCACAAAAAGTCGGAGCTCATTTAGAAATTTCTTTTGTGATGGATGATGGAGAAACCTGCCGTGAAAAGGTTAATAGGTAGATAGGGACTGAATCAGTCCCGAAAATTCATAAATCTTAACCAAATTGTAATCTGAGTACGGTTGCATTTCTTGTATTTTATGTTAAAATATAAATGTGTTCAGAAATATGGATTCAAAGATACTGGAAATAAGCGGGACGAATTACGACCCTATCTGGAGATGATTGGAGGAAGGTTTCGATGAATTATCTTAATCTATCTCATTTATTGGTTCCAGAAAGCAGAGTCGCCCTTCAAACGCGATTCCGTATTTTACAAGCCATCGCAACGTATCAACCGATTGGACGAAGAGCTCTTGCAAAAGTGGTTCAGATGTCCGAGCGCACACTTCGTAACGAATGTGAGGATATGAAAGCATTAGACCTCATTGAAGTGCAAGGTTCGGGGATGCGACTGACAGAAGTTGGTGAATTTATATTAGAACGGTCGGATGATTTAAAAA
Source organism: uncultured Carnobacterium sp. (assembly GCA_937923125.1). Lineage (GTDB taxonomy): Bacteria > Bacillota > Bacilli > Lactobacillales > Aerococcaceae > Granulicatella. The sequence goes on along the minus strand of CALALK010000183.1, from coordinate 9,037 downwards.
ACAACTTTATCCAGATGAGTCTGGTTGAACATGAAGTGGCAAAAGCACTCGGAGTTCAATATGTGAAAGTAGTTGAGAATCCGACAAAAACATCTAAGTTGGTTCAAGAGATTATGGATATTCTCTTACCGCTTGGAACTTCCATTATCGCCATCACTGGGGGCCAAACGATGGTCCGTGTCAGCGAAGGGTTCACAAAAGAGATTTCAGTGAACCGAGACCTTACGATTGTTCCTGCAAGAGGAGGCATGTTTGGGTCGATGCTGATTCAGGCAAATAATGTCAGTGAGAAAATGGCGACTGGAATTGGCGCTCATCATGAAGCGTTATTCGTTCCAGAACATGTCCAACAGGCGACATATGCACCGCTAATGCAAGAACCTTCAGTCGCAAAGACGATAGGTCTCATGAAAAAGGCGGAGTGTTTGTTATATAGCGTTGGAAGTGCTATTATAATGGGAGAGAGACGTGGCCTAACTGAAGAACAAATGGCTACGTTAAAAGAGAAGAAAGCAATTGGCGAAGCGTTCGGTTGTTTCTTCGATGCAGAAGGAAATGTGGTATTAAAAATCCCACGAGTAGGGCTGCATCTTAGTGATTTATCTACGATTCCACATTCGATTGCCGTTGTGGAAGGCGCAGAGAAGGCAGCTGCTTTAAAAGCATATGCCAAATTAGCTCCAGTGGATCGCACTTGGTTTGTGATTGACAAGGAGACATCAGAGTTGGTTTTGAACGGGGAAACCCGCAAAAAATAAAAATAAAAAATTCCTAGGAGGAAAAACTATATGACAGTTAAAGTTGGTATTAACGGTTTCGGACGTATCGGTCGTTTAGCATTCCGTCGTATTCAAGATGTGGAAGGATTAGAAGTTGTTGCAATCAATGACTTAACAGACGCTAAGCAATTAGCTCACTTGTTAAAATATGATTCAACTCAAGGACGTTTCAACGGTGAAGTTGAAGTGTTAGATGGAGCTTTCCGCGTTAACGGTAAAGAAGTTAAAGTACTTGCTAACCGTAATCCTGAAGAATTACCATGGGGTGAACTAGGCGTTGATATCGTTTTAGAATGTACTGGTTTCTTCACTTCTAAAGAAAAAGCTGAATTACACTTAAAAGGTGGCGCTAAACGCGTTGTTATCTCTGCTCCTGGTGGAAATGACGTTCCTACAGTTGTATTCAACACAAACCACAACATTTTAACAGGTAAAGAAACTGTTATCTCTGGTGCTTCATGTACTACAAACTGCTTAGCTCCAATGGCTAAAGCATTAAACGACAAATTCGGTATTGTTGAAGGTTTAATGACAACAATCCACGGTTACACTGGTGACCAAAACACATTAGACGCACCTCATGCTAAAGGTGACTTACGTCGTGCTCGCGCTGCAGCAGTTAACATCGTTCCTAACACAACAGGTGCTGCTAAAGCTATCGGATTAGTAATCCCAGAATTAAACGGAAAATTAGACGGAGCTGCTCAACGTGTTCCTGTTCCAACAGGTTCATTAACTGAATTAGTAACAGTTTTAGAAAAACCAGTTACTGCTGAAGAAATCAACGCAGCTATGAAAGAATTAGCTAACGAATCTTACGGTTACACTGAAGATCCAATCGTATCTTCTGATATCGTAGGTATCACTTACGGTTCATTATTCGATGCAACTCAAACTAAAGTAATGACTGTAGGCGACAAACAATTAGTTAAAACTGTTGCTTGGTACGATAACGAAATGTCATACACTGCACAATTAGTTCGTACTTTACAATACTTCGCAAAACTATAATTTAAACTATAGATTTAGCTAATCGTATCTATTTTCTCAGGGCGATGGAAGCATTCGCTTCCTCGCCCTGTTTTCATAATGTGAGTAATGCACTCGCTCCAAATAAAAATGTAGGAGGCTATTTTATGGCTAAAAAAATCGTTACAGACTTACAAGTTGAAGGAAAGAAAGTTTTAGTTCGTGTGGACTTTAACGTTCCTTTGAAAGATGGCGTGATTACAGACGACAACCGTATCGTTCAAGCATTGCCAACTATCAAATACTTAATCGATCACAACGCTAAAGTGATCTTATTCTCTCACTTAGGTAAAGTGAAATCTGAAGAAGACAAAGCTAAATTGAGCTTACGTCCAGTTGCAGAACGCTTATCTGAGTTGCTAGAAAAACCAGTGACTTTCGTTCCAGAAACTCGTGGAGAAAAGTTAGAAGCTGCTATTAATGCACTTAAAGAAGGCGATGTTTTATTATTCGAAAATACTCGTTTCGAAGATTTAGATGGCAAGAAAGAATCTAAAAACGACCCTGAATTAGGTAAATATTGGGCTTCTTTAGGAGACTTATTCGTTAACGATGCATTCGGTACAGCTCACCGTGCGCATGCTTCAAACGTTGGTATTGCTAGCCAATTAGAATCAGCTGCTGGATTCTTGATGGAAAAAGAAATCAAGTTTATCGGTGGTGCAGTAGATAACCCAGAACGTCCATTCGTGGCGATCTTAGGTGGAGCGAAAGTTTCAGACAAGATTGGTGTTATTAACAGCTTATTAGACAAAGCTGATAAAGTTCTTATCGGTGGAGGAATGGCTTACACATTCTTCAAAGCAATGGGACGTGAAGTAGGTCTTTCATTATTAGAATTAGACCGCGTTGAATTAGCGAAAGAAATTATGGAAAAAGCTGGCGATAAATTAGTATTGCCAATCGATAACGTTGTTGCTAAAGAATTCTCTAACGATGCTGTAGCTACAATCGTTGATTCAGATGCTATCCCAGCAGACCAAGAAGGTTTAGATATCGGACCTAAGACAGTTGAATTATTTGCAAGCTACTTAAAAGATGCAAAAACTGTTGTATGGAATGGACCAATGGGTGTATTCGAATTACCAAACTTTGCTAAAGGAACAATCGGTGTATGTGAAGCGATTGCGAACCTTGAAGGCGCAACTACAATCATCGGTGGTGGGGACTCAGCAGCTGCTGCAATCTCACTAGGATACGCTGACAAATTCACTCACATTTCAACAGGTGGTGGAGCTTCTCTAGAATATCTAGAAGGTAAAGAACTACCAGGTGTTGCTGCTATCAGTGATAAATAATTATAAATATTAAAAGGAGATGTTGTGTATATGCGTAAACCAATTATTGCCGGAAACTGGAAAATGAACAAAAACCCAAAAGAAACTCAAGCTTTTGTGGAAGCTGTTGTAGGTAAATTACCTTCAGGCGAACGTGTAGAAAGTGCTATCGCTGCACCTGCAGTTGATTTAGTAACTTTATTAGAATATGCGAAAGGATCAGAATTAAAAGTAGCTGCTGAAAACTGCTACTTCGAAGATGCTGGTGCTTTCACTGGTGAAACTTCACCTAAAGTATTAGCTGAAATGGGCGTGCACTATGTAGTGATCGGTCACTCTGAACGTCGTGAATACTTCCACGAAACAGATGAAGACATCAACAAAAAAGCACATGCTATTTTCAGAAATGGCTTAACACCAATCATTTGTTGTGGTGAAACTCTAGAAACTTACGAAGCAGGAAAAGCTTCTGAATTCGTAGGCGGACAAGTTTCTGCAGCATTGAAAGGTTTATCAAACGAACAAGTATCATCATTAGTGATTGCTTATGAACCAATCTGGGCTATCGGAACTGGTAAATCAGCATCTCAAGATGACGCTCAAAAAATGTGTAAAGTTGTTCGTGACGTTGTAGCAGCTGACTTCGGTCAAGAAGTTGCTGACAAAGTTCGCGTACAATACGGTGGATCTGTAAAACCAGAAAACATTGCTGAATACATGGCTTGTCCAGACGTTGACGGAGCTCTTGTAGGTGGAGCAAGTTTACAACCAGATTCATTCTTAGCTTTATTGGAGGCAGTAAAATAATGGCAAAATCACCAGTTGCAATCATTATCTTAGATGGTTTCGGATGGAGACCAGACGTTGAAGGTAATGCCGTTGCACAAGCAAAAAAACCAAATTTTGATCGTTATTATAACGAATTTCCTCATACAACATTAAAAGCTTCTGGATTAGATGTAGGTCTACCAGATGGCCAAATGGGGAACTCAGAAGTAGGTCATACAAACATCGGTGCTGGACGTATCGTTTACCAAAGCTTAACTCGTATTGACAAAGCAATCGAAGAAGGCGAATTCGAATCAAACCCAGCATTAAACGGTGCATTTAAACATGTTTTGGAAAATGGTTCTGCACTACACTTATTCGGATTATTATCTGATGGTGGGGTACACAGCCACATCAACCATTTATTAGCATTAGTGGAAACAGCTAAAGCAAAAGGAATCGACAAAGTGTACATTCATGCATTCATGGATGGACGTGACGTAGACCCTAAAGCTGGTCCTTCTTACATCAAAACTTTAGAAGACAAATTAGCTGAAGTAGGCGTTGGAGAAATCGCAACAGTTTCAGGTCGTTACTATGCAATGGACCGTGACAAACGTTGGGAACGTGTGAAATTAGCTTATGATGCAATCGCTCATAGCGAAGGTCCACAATTCGAAAGCGCACAAGCTGTTATCGAAGATAGCTATGCTAAAGACGTTACAGACGAATTCGTGATTCCATCAGTAATCGTTAAAGATGGCAAACCAGTGGCAAAAGTTGAAAACAACGATGCAATCATCTTCTTCAACTTCCGTCCTGACCGTGCAATCCAATTATCAAATGCGTTCACTGATAAAGAATGGACAAACTTTGATCGTGGAGAGCGCGCTACAAACGTTAAATTTGTGACAATGACTTTATATAACCCAAGCGTGGATGCAGAAGTTGCATTCCCACCAATCCCAATGACAAACGTTCTTGGTGAAGTGTTATCTAAAGCAGGTCTTGCACAATTACGTATTGCCGAAACTGAAAAATATCCACACGTAACATTCTTCATGAATGGTGGACGTAACGAAGAATTCCCTGGCGAAAACCGTATTTTAATTCCTTCTCCAAAGGTTGCAACTTACGACTTGAAACCAGAAATGAGTGCTTACGAAGTAGGGGATGCATTATACAACTCAATCATCAATGATGAAAATGATGCGATTATCTTAAACTTCGCAAACCCTGATATGGTTGGACACTCAGGAATGTTAGAACCAACAATCAAAGCCATTGAAGCAGTGGACGAAAACTTAGGTAAAGTAGTAGATGCTATCCTTGAAAAAGGCGGTAGCGCAATTATCTTTGCTGACCACGGTAACTCAGAAACAATGATTACACCAGAAGGAACACCACATACTGCACATACAACAGTGCCAGTACCAGTGATTGTTACGAAAAAAGGTGTAACATTACGCGAAGGTGGACGTTTAGCAGACGTTGCTCCAACAATGCTTGATTTACTAAATGTTGAGAAACCAGCAGAAATGACTGGGGAAACATTAATCGAAAAATAAAGAAAACCTTATCAAAGGTTGAAAGTCTGATGATTTTCGATTAAAATAATAACGTACAAAATAAATATTAAAGGAGTTAATAAATCATGCCATTTATTACAGATGTATTAGCAAGAGAAGTACTAGACTCACGTGGAAACCCAACTATCGAAGTTGAAGTTTACACAGAAAGCGGAGCGTTCGGACGCGGTATGGTTCCTTCAGGAGCTTCAACTGGTGAATACGAAGCAGTTGAATTACGTGACGGCGACAAATCTCGTTACTTAGGAAAAGGAGTTCAAAAAGCAGTTGACAATGTAAACAACATTATCGCTGAAGCTATCTTAGGTTATGATGTTCGTGAGCAAATGGCGATCGACAAATTAATGATCGAATTAGATGGTACTCCAAACAAAGGTAAATTAGGAGCTAACGCAATCTTAGGCGTATCTATCGCTGTAGCACGCGCAGCTGCTGACTACTTAGATCAACCTTTATACCAATACTTAGGCGGATTCAACACTAAAGTATTACCAACACCAATGATGAACATCGTTAACGGTGGATCTCACTCAGATGCTCCAATCGCATTCCAAGAGTTCATGATCTTACCAGTTGGTGCTCCATCATTCAAAGAAGCTTTACGTTGGGGTGCTGAAGTATTCCACGCATTGAAAGCTATCTTACACGACCGTGGTTTAGTAACTGCAGTTGGTGACGAAGGTGGTTTCGCTCCTACATTCGAAGGAACTGAAGATGCTGTAGAAACAATCTTATCAGCAATCAAAAAAGTAGGTCTAGAACCTGGTAAAGATGTTTACTTAGGATTTGACTGTGCTTCATCTGAATTCTTCAAAGATGGCGTATATGACTACACAATCTTCGAAGGTGAAAAAGGTGCTAAACGTACTCCAGCTGAACAAGTTGAATACTTAGCTGAATTAGTTGAGAAATACCCAATCATCACAATCGAAGACGGCTGTGACGAAAACGACTGGGATGGATGGAAATTATTAACTGAACGCTTAGGCGGTAAAGTTCAATTAGTTGGTGACGACTTATTCGTAACAAACACTGAAATCTTATCTCGTGGTATCGAACAAGGTATTGCAAACTCAATCTTAATCAAAGTTAACCAAATCGGTACTTTAACTGAAACATTCAACGCAATCGAAATGGCTCAAAAAGCTGGTTACACTGCAGTTGTTTCACACCGTTCTGGTGAAACTGAAGATGCTACAATTGCTGACATCGCAGTTGCAACAAACGCTGGACAAATCAAGACTGGTTCATTAAGCCGTACAGACCGTATTGCTAAATACAACCAATTATTACGTATTGAAGATCAATTAGGTGACTTAGCTGTTTACCAAGGTCTATCAGCGTTCTACAACTTGAAAAACAAATAATTCCTAGGAATTAGGGAGGGGAAGCAGATTTGCTTCCCCTCCTTTTTTGTGCAAAAATTGATGGTTTTCAACCGAAGATTGAAGGATAAGAAACAGCGTTTTTTTAATAGAGATACTATTTAATGAAGATGTTTGAAAAATGATAACCTGATTGATAGCCGTTTGGACATAGTGGATTTTGTGATGAGGCACCGCCTCGAGCCCAAGGTCTCTCGGTCTTCGAAGCTTCAAAGAGGGAGTAGCGAAACCATTCGCAACTCCCTCTAATTCACATTCGATGCCATTCCCCATCACTCATTCCACTATAACGGCTATCTTCGGTTATCATTTTTCAATGCAATTCAATCATTTTTTTATAATATAAGGGCTGTTTCTTATCCTTAGGTGTGAAACAAGACAATTTTTGCGGAGAAAAGAGGATGGTGATAGAGAGAAGAATAGTAATGGGACTATTTTGCTTAAAAGACAGCAAAATAGTTATAGTATAGAACAAGAAAGGGAAAGCCAGAATAGGATTTTCGGTGTAAACTAATTATGAAAGCGAAATCATAATGAACGGAGGGATTTTGATGAAAGTCGCGGTTGGTATTGATATTGGGGGGACAAAGGTCGCGGTTGCGTTGATTAACGAAAATGGGGAGATCGTTAGTCGTTCACAAAGCCCAAGCCAAACAGCGAGTGCCGAAAGTTTATATCAGGGTGTGGTCCAACTGGTGGATAAAGTACTCAATGATAATGATTTACGCATTCAAGATACGTATGGGATTGGTGTTGGATTACCAGGAAAGGTAGATGTGGAAAACGGGGTAGCGATTTTCCAAAATAATATACCTTGGGCTAATTTTCCAATTGTAGAAAGATTGAAGGAAACGTACGGAGACATACCGGTAAAAATCGATAATGACGTTAAAGTAGCGGCTTATGCGGAATATCGATTACTCAATCTAAAACCTACAGATATGTTTGGATACGTAACGGTATCAACAGGAATCGCAGCCACCAACATCGTCAACAATACAATCTTACGCGGGGAAGGTTTCTCAGGCGAAATTGGGTTTGTCAAAGTGCCTTACTTTGAATGTCTCGAAGCGTTAGAAGTGGCTTGCTCGGGTGTCGGAATCGAGCGTACAGGGCGCGAAATTTACGAAGACGAGACATTGACAACGAAAGACATCTTTGATAAATGGCGCAATGGTGAGGAAGCAGCTAGCCGTATCATCGAAGAAACAGCTATGGGATTAGCAAGTGTTCTTCATGGAATGGTCTGCTTACTAGATCCAAAAACCATTGTGTTCGGAGGTAGTGTTTCAAACTACAACCCAGACTTTATAGAACTCGTGAAAGAAGAGTTAGCAGAACTCCTTCATCACGAACAAAAACATATTCTGGAGCATATCCAAGCATCAACCATTAAGGGGGATAATGGAATCATTGGTGCCGGCCTGCTCGTTATAGAATAGCAAACGATAGAAAATGCTAGGATTGTCCTAGCGTTTTTTATTTTTTGCACCTTTTTCCTTTTTGCGGTGTGAGATAAACTAAGAAAAGTTTGCTTATACTTAAAGTAAAAAAGAGTCCCTCGGACTTTACAAGGGTTAAGTTTGATGTGCTCGTTAAATTATTTAACCTTTTCCCTTCAGCGATGGGAGATAAACTATTTTTGATTGATTCATTATGGAATAAGGTTATCAATTATCGAAAAAACATCAGTTTATTGAAAGAATAGTGGGGGAATACATTAAATGCGAATTAGCGGGAGTAGGAAGATAGTCCTTACTCCCGCTTTGAGGCTTTAAAGGTGAGAGACCTAAAGGCTCGAACCGGTGTCCCACTATGACTCTTTCAATATAAAACTGATGTTTTAAAGATAATCAAAAAGTATTCTGTTACGATTGTCGCAAGCATTAAATAGCCTACTTCTCTTTGCGAGGGGAGATAAACTAAGAAAAGTTTGCTTATACATAAAGAAAAAAGAGTCCCTCGGACTTTATAATGACATTAATGGCGGTCACAACCGATGTGAATTACAGATTCTTGAAGAGGATTCTTCTAGAATCTGTTTGAAGCTCGGTAGGGTTGAGACCGTGGCTCAACCCGGTGTAGCCTTTTTAGTCATTATAATAACGTCCGAGAGGACTCTTTTGATTTTATTTTAGAAAGTAAGCAGGTAACCTTTCTTGGATTATCTCACTAAGCCTACCGCTTTTTCCATCTTGCTATGTGACACA
>CALALK010000182.1 GCA_937923125.1 uncultured Carnobacterium sp. | reverse complement strand
AAAACGAAAGAATTTAGGGTTTGATACACAATATTTTTCTTTTATACTGTTAGGATAAATCTTATCGAATAACAAAAACACTTGAGGAGATGAGTCTATATCAAATTTATAAGTTTTACCTTTAAACTCTTGTTCCGTATCAAACATTTTCTTTCCTCCATAATCACAATGCTTAATGCAACTCAACAATCTAAATTTTTACATCTTCTATCATACATTAGACTGAATAACTGCCTCACTCTTATACACTACACAATGCCTTTCTCATCCTAACCACATACAATCTCTCATCTTCACCGGAAAGCTGGCTAAGTAGCTCATGCGCCCGATTCGTATCACCTTTAATCGCAGCATTCAACGCCTTGTAGTAGATGATTTCTAGCTGTGGATACTTGTATTCGTTCGTTAACGTTTCAAAGTAGTCGTTGCTCTCGTGCGCAATCGTTAAGTCATAGAGAGCCACACTCATCTTTTGCGTCTTTTCGGCCAGCGTAGGGTCTGTGATCGTCAGTTCCCCAATCATCGAATCCAACTCTTCTCGGCTCAACTCCGGCTGACTCAACACAACTGAACGAATCAGGTAGCTTTGTAAGAAGTTTCGATATTGCGCTTGAAGCCCGTCCCGACTCAAGATTTCTTTGGCCTTTCGAATCGCCGTCTCAAAGTCCCCTGTCATGTACGCCAAGGACACTTCCGACGTTGCCGCGTCTAATCGGAGGACCGCTCTTTTGGCCTCTTTATTCGTCTCGATATATTGTTCCCACGATGCAAAATCCAAATCCACATGCAGCAATTTCGCCACGGTGGTTAAATACCATTTATTAATCAAATAGATGGCAAGGGCTAATCCTGCGACAATCACAAGGACGCCCCCTGTTCTCATCGGAATGTCACTGACTGCGAACGTGACGCAAAGAATGAGGAGCATTGTCAAAATCCCCGCAACTCTCGTATAGAGCGTATATTTTTTTCGTACTGCTTGATAATCCATATCGTTCCTCCAAAGCCGCAACTTGTATATGATTGCGGTTACAAAATTGTTTATGCCTTCAATCAAAATGACTGTCTTAGCCCATTATCTCACGTTCCCTTGGTTGCTTCAATGACAAAATGTATATTATTGGAGGCTTTTTTCGATAGAGGTCTAATATTTTTGCTCGTAATACTTGCTAATAAAA
>CALALK010000181.1 GCA_937923125.1 uncultured Carnobacterium sp. | reverse complement strand
CTATTTTTTACGTCTTACTAATAATTTGTTTTTCAAGCTCACGGCTTTTGGTGCCCATGTATGGAACATTTCAAACCAGAACTTAGAAATTGGCATATCGAATTCGCCGATATATTCCACTAACTCTGGATCAAACGATTGCTTGAATCCGTTAATCCCGCCGTGATGTTCTTGGTCTTCAGAAACTCCGAAGAAGTCAAACGAACGGATGCCTTTTTCATCGTAAAGAGTTTGCATAATCCAAGATACAAGCGCCTTATTCGCATTCAAACCACCATCATCTGTGATGTTTGCCCCGTATAAGTAGTACGCTTTGTCTAAGTACGTTACGACGAATGCTCCGCTGACGACTTTCCCTTCTGGATACTTCTCTAAGTCACCTTTCACGCGTTCAATTTCTTTTTCGTATTTAGCAATGTTGACTTTCAATGATTCGATTTGCTTTTGTACGTTCTCGATACGTTTTGGATTGTTTAATGTTTCCAACTGTCCTGTTAACTTATCGAATTCTTTTTGCGCTGTTTCTAAGCGATTTGTCGCAAATGCTAATTGCACATTGTAGTCCACTTTCGCAAAGTATAAATCCACCATCCCTTTAGGGTGAAGGTGTTGATACATTGTTGTTAAATACTCGATACTACGCGCCACGTATTGATCACGCTCAGCTGTAATCTTATTTAACTCATCATAGATTGGCATATCTTCAAGTGTTCCCTTGTAGCAAACAACCCCTTGTTTCTTCGCCACATTCACTTTATAACGTTCTTTCTTATTGAACGTTTCGACGATGCCTTTCCCTTCGTCTTTCAACGGTAAAATCATTGTTAAACGTGGTTGAATCCCATCAAACCCTAAGTCCATTGGGCGTTCTACAAATCCAGCCGCTAAAATGTTTTTGCGGTATTCTTCGTTATTGAATCCACCTTCAACCATTTCGAACTTGTTTGTCCATTCACGCCATTGTAATTCTGGGTCAATCTTTAATCCAAATGCATTTTTAGATTTCAAATACACTTTTAAAGTCGCAAACACAGATTTTAATTGTTCTGCATTTGTATAATCCGTTACGATTCCGCGCGGTGCATACGCTAAATATTGATTCACAGCAGGTAATTTACGATAAAGAATCATCGCAGCCGCAACAGGTTCATGATTATCCGACATGACTAGTAGTACGTCTCTTGTCCATGAGCCATCCGTCTTCACTTCGCCCCATTCAGGCGTTTGGAAAACCGTTCTGTTGGCTTGAGTTTCCATAAAAGCATGATACTCTTCTAACGCATTCGACATCTCTTTGATATACATGTGAGCACTCTCTTTCCTTTTTCATTTCCTTACCAGTATTACATTTTCAGCAAAATATGTCAAAACTTTAACAAAGAAAAAGCTTTACGTATCAACAGAAGATAGTCTTATACAAGCTTTTTCTCAAAGAATAAAATAGAACATAAAAAGAGCGCACCTTGTGAGTGCACTCTCAATATAATTTTTAGAATAGTTTCAAGTATTGGTCTAATTCCCATTGTGAAACTTGACTACGGTAAGCAGCCCATTCGAAACGTTTCGCTTCGATGAAGTTGTCTAGAATATGACTTCCTAAAGCTGATTGAACAGTTTCGTCTTGTTTCAAGTATTCAATCGCTTCGTTTAATGTTCCTGGTAAATCATCAATTCCAGCTTCTTTACGTTCACGAGCAGACATCGCATAGATGTTGCGGTCGATAGCTGCAGGAACTTCCATTTTTTCTTTAACCCCTTCAAGACCAGCTGTTAAAATTGCAGCCATCGCTAAGTATGGGTTTGCCGCTGGGTCCACGCTACGTAATTCGATACGAGTTGAAATCCCACGAGATTCTGGAATACGAATCAGTGGTGAACGGTTACGAGCTGACCATGCGATATATACAGGCGCTTCGTATCCTGGAACTAAACGTTTATATGAGTTTACCGTTGGGTTACATACGGCTGTTAAAGCTTTCGCATGTTTCATCACCCCAGCGATAAAGTGACGGCAAGTGTCGCTTAAACGTTGGTCGCCATTTTCGTCGAAGAACGCATTGTTTCCGTCTTTATCAAATAAAGATAAGTTAAAATGCATTCCGCTACCAGCAATTCCGAATACTGGTTTTGGCATAAATGTCGCATGTAATCCATGTTTACGCGCAATGGTTTTTACGACCAATTTGAATGTTTGGATGTTATCACAAGCCGCTACCGCATCTGAGTATTTCCAGTCGATTTCGTGTTGCCCTGGAGCTACTTCGTGGTGACTTGCTTCGATATCGAACCCAATCTTTTCTAATTCAAGAACGATTTCACGACGGCATTCTTCCCCAAGGTCGATTGGCGCTAAGTCGAAATAACTACCTTGGTCGTTTCCTTCAAGCGTTGGTTCGCCTTTTTCGTCCAATTTGAATAAGAAGAACTCTGGCTCTGGTCCTAAGTTGAAGTTTGAGAAACCTAATTCTTTCATTTCGTTTAACACACGTTTTAAGTTTGAACGAGGGTCTCCCGCAAACGGTGTTCCATCTGGTTTGTATACATCACAGATTAAACGTGCGATTGTCCCGTGCTTGCTGCTCCATGGGAACACCACCCAAGTTGAAAGGTCTGGATATAAGTACATATCACTTTCTTCGATACGAACGAATCCTTCAATAGATGAACCGTCAAACATCATCTTATTAGCCAACACTTTGTCTAATTGTGTAATTGGCACTTCCACGTTTTTAATGGTTCCTAGAATATCCGTAAAGATTAATCGTAAGTAACGAACATCTTTCTCTTCTACCTGTCTTCTAATCTCTTCATGTGTAATCATTGGTTTCCTCCTATAAGTTCCATTTTTCTCCGCCAGACAAACGGCTAATATGCATAATTTCGTCGTAGAAAATTCTGCGGACATCCTCATCCGTCAGTGCATCTTTAATGCTTTCTGCTGTAACAGAATTATTGTTTTTATTAAAAATCTTCTGAATCGCCATAATGGTTAACCCATCGGCTAAATAGTCTTTAATTTCTAACAAGCGATCGACATCATTCAAAGAATACATACGGCGGTTCGTCTCAGAACGTTCTGGGATGACCAAGCGCTGTTCTTCATAATAGCGAATTTGTCGTGCAGATAAATCGGTCAGCTTCATCACTGTTCCGATTGGAAAGACGGCTAGTGAACGTCGTAATTCCTTTTCACCCATCTGCCTTCCTCCTTTATAGGGTTATTGTAAATAATGGTTTCATCGTTTGTCAAAACTACCCTTACCTCTTATGTTAGATAATATAACATGAAAACGGGGTGTTGTCTCAGTTAAGCTTTCGATAGCTGAGATAATACCCCGTTTTTTGGTTTGGTGTGCTGTAGTATTTGTTATTTTTTGAGAGCTGTTGTTACATATTCGACTCCTATTTATCGTCTGCTAATCGAAACCTCTCATCGACATCGTATTTTGGTGGAACCACCCCTTTCTATCTAAACTTCTTTTCAACTTCTTTAATTTTCTTTATTCCATAGTGTTCCACCTCTCTTGTTAAAGTACTAATCTCAAATTCATCATTCATTTTCATATTTTGGCGGACTCACTCCTTTCACAGTTCCTTAAAATTTTATCGGCCTTATCTACCTCCTGGTCTACCACCTTGGCCAGGTTGTCCGCCACCGATATTCGCTGCTTGTTTAGAAGCGGTTGCTGTTGTTGAGTTTGAACCAACTTTAATCGTATATTTTTCGCCCTCTTTAATATCTTGGCTACTGATTAATACTGTTGAGAATGACTTAGAGGCTTTTAAGCTTGCGACAGTTTTACCTGAAGAATCAACTACTTCAACAGTCGCGCCAGCTGTCCCTTGAATACTTGCCATTAAGTACGCTTGATTAGAGTTACTACCGAATCCCATTGTCATTTGTCCATTGTCGACAAAGAGTACCGTACCACCGTTTAATATTCCATTATCATCGTAGTCAAGAGCTGCGTTTGCACCGCTTGTTGGACCATTGACAACGATTGTTCCTCCGTTAATCTCAATTGATCCGTTAGCATCAAGACCGTCCCCTTCAGCGTCTACTGTTAAGG
>CALALK010000180.1 GCA_937923125.1 uncultured Carnobacterium sp. | reverse complement strand
GGCGTATGTTACACTTCAAGATGCGTCTGGAATGATTGATGTGGTAGTCTTTCCGTCCACGCTGGCCGAAGTCTACCAACACCTCCAACAAAATACGATGGTTTTAGCGGAAGGTCGTGTGAAGAAAGGGCAAAAAGGGCAATGGCAATTGCAGTTAAACCGCATGTATCCGATGAGTTTTGCTGATAAGTTACTCGAAGATTCAACAAAGAGATTACAAATCGCGATTCGTCCGGAAAAACATACTGCAGAAGTGTATGCTGAAATTAAGCAACTCGTCACTAAATTTAAAGGGGTCACACCTGTTGAATTATTCCTCGTGAATAGTAAAAAGCTCGTTAAGAATTCTTTTGCAAACGGTGTAAACCTTGAATCAAAAATAATACCTAGCCTTATCGACATTTTAGATAAAGAATGTATAAAAATTGTAAATGGAAAAAGTTTATGAAAATGAAAGACATTTGTAAAAAAAAGTGATAAAATAAGAACAAATGGGCTTGTTCCAGTAAAAATAAATCTAAGAGGTGAATCTTTGTGAAACGCATTGCTGTTTTAACAAGTGGAGGAGATGCTCCAGGGATGAATGCCGCTGTACGTGCGATTGTACGTAAGGGTATTTATGAAGGTTTTGAAGTCTACGGGATTAACTATGGATATGCCGGTTTAGTAGCTGGTGATATTCGTAAATTAACTCCTGCAGACGTAAGCGACATGATTGGTCGTGGGGGTACATTCTTGTATTCTGCACGTTATCCTGAATTCGCAAACCGCGAAGGTCAAGAAAAAGGGATCGAACAATTAAAGAAATTCGGTATTGAAGGTTTAGTTGTTATCGGTGGTGACGGAAGCTATCAAGGTGCCGTTGCTTTAACAAAACTTGGTTTCCCAACAGTTGGGGTTCCAGGAACAATCGATAATGATATTCCAGGTACGGAATATACAATTGGTTTTGATACTGCAATCAATACTGTATTAGAAGCATTAGACCGTCTTCGTGATACTGCGACATCACACGTTCGTACGTTTATCGTTGAAGTTATGGGTCGTCGTGCTGGAGATATTGCACTTTGGACTGGGGTTGCCAGTGGTGCAGAACAAATCTTAATTCCAGAACAAGATTTCGATTTAGAAACTGTCGCTAAAGAAATCAAACAAGGTCGCTTGAACGGTAAGAAACATACTTTAATTCTTCTTGCTGAAGGCGTGATGTCTGGTGAAGAACTTGCTAAGAAGCTACGTCAATACGATAGTGATTTCCACACTCGTGTTACAGTACTGGGACACGTACAACGTGGTGGAGCTCCAAGTGCTCGTGACCGTGTTCTTGCAAGCCGTATGGGTGCTAAAGCAATCGATTTATTAAAAGAAGATATCGGTGGCGTGTGTGTCGGCGTGAAAGCAGAAAAAATTATCTATAGTGATATCGTTGAAACATTAGCAAACGGCAAACATTTACCTAACTTAGAGTTGTATCAACTAAATAAAGAAATTTCATTCTAAAACTAAAGGAGTCAACAGAAAATGAAAAGAACTAAAATCGTATGTACTATTGGACCTGCTAGTGAAGCGCCAGAAAAATTAGCAGCATTAGCAGAAGCAGGAATGAACGTTGCACGTTTAAACTTCTCACATGGTGACCATGAAGAACATTTAGCACGTATCAACACAATTAAAAAAATTCGTAAAGAAACAGGACGTGTTATCGCAATCCTTTTAGATACAAAAGGACCAGAAATCCGTACACATGATATGGAAAATGGTGCAATTGAGTTCAAGACTGGAGACGTTGTACGTATTTCTATGACTGAAGTGTTAGGTACAAAAGAAAAATTCTCTATCACTTATCCAGAATTAATTAACGATGTTAAACGTGGATCAATCATCCTTGTTGATGATGGTTTAGTAGGTTTAGCAGTTACTGAAGTAGATCATGCAAATGGCGAAATCGTCTGCGTGGTAAACAACAGTGGTGTTGTTAAAAACAAAAAAGGAATTAACGTTCCTGGCGTTAAAACAAAATTACCTGGTATCACTGAAAAAGACCGTGCAGATATTATCTTCGGTATTGAAAATGATATTGACTATATCGCAGCAAGTTTCGTTCGTCGTGCTTCAGACGTTCAAGAAATTCGTGAATTATTAGAAGAACATAACGCAACTCACATCCAAATCATTCCAAAAATCGAAAACCAAGAAGGTATCGACAACATTGACGAAATCTTAGCGTTATCTGATGGTTTAATGGTTGCTCGTGGAGACATGGGTGTTGAAATCGCTGCGGAAGAAGTTCCAATCGTTCAAAAAATGTTAATCAAGAAATGTAACACATTAGGTAAACCAGTTATTACTGCTACTCAAATGTTAGATTCAATGCAACGTAACCCACGTCCAACACGTGCGGAAGTTGGTGACGTAGCGAACGCTATCTTCGACGGAACAGATGCAGTTATGTTATCTGGTGAATCTGCAGCAGGGGATTACCCAGTAGAAGCAGTTCGTACAATGGCAAATATCTGTGTTCGTACAGAACAAGAAATCCGTGTACGTGACAAATTCAAATTAAAAGCATTCGATGAAACTGATGTAGCAGAAGCGATTGGTCGTTCAGTAGCTCATACAGCTAAAAACTTAAAAGTGAAAACAATCGTTGCTGCAACTGAATCAGGACATACTCCAAAAATGATTTCTAAATTCCGTCCTGACGCAACAATCTTAGGTGTGACTTCTTCTGAACGTCAACAACGTGCATTGGCGTTAATCTGGGGTGTAAAACCAGTAATCGTTGAACGTGCAAAATCTACAGATGAAATGTTCGAAATCTGTATGCAAGCAGTTCGTGACAACCACAATGCTCAAGAAGGCGATTTAGTAATCATCACAGCTGGTGTACCTTTAGGAATTAAAGGAACAACAAACATGATGAAAGTTGCTCGCGTATAATTGATTTAAATTATGATAAAAAGCTTGAACAAACTGTAAAAAGTTGTTCAAGCTTTTTTTGTGATGTGAAGTCATTTGATAAAATAATGAGAAATCGTTAGAAATACAAGGAGTTAAATGACTGTAAGCCCTATTTTGTGGTAAAATAAAAGGACAAATGTAGAAGAAGGAGGTTTGTTATGACAAGTGAATTATCGACCGTTGTTCAAGCCATTATCACGGATGAAAATGAAAAGTACTTTTTCGTTCAAAAGAGTGGAGAAACATTCCGTCTAAAAAAAGATGACACTACAGAATCGCTTAAAATTGGTGATGTAGTAACGGGATTCTTATATGAGAATTCTTCCCGTAAAAAAGTTTTTACGCTCAACATTCCTGAAGTAACAAATGAAAGTTATGGATGGGCGAGCGTGACTCAAGTCAGAAAAGACTTAGGAGTTTTCGTAGATATTGGTTTAGAAGATAAAGATATGGTAGTTTCATTGGATGAACTTCCAAGTATGAAAGAATTGTGGCCAAAGAAAAATAATCGTTTATACGTGACGTTGATTAAAGACAAAAAAGATCGCACATGGGCAACGATGGGAGACGGCCAAGCATTAAACGAGAAAGTGATTCGTGGTCATAAAGGACAACTCAATAAAGACTTAACTGGAACGGTAACACAAGTAAGACTTGTAGGAACGACCATCATCACACCAGAAGGATATAAGTTATTCTTACATCCATCAGAGCGAATGTACGAACCAACGCTTGGGGAAGAAGTGACAGTACGTGTCATTGGAGTGCGTCCTGATGGAGTGTTAAATGTTTCAATGAGACCAAGAGCGCACGAAGCGATTGGGGACGATGCAGAGATGATTGTGGCGATGCTGAAAAATCGTCCAACACATACACTTCCTTATTGGGATAAAACAGATCCAAAGACCATTAAAGAGATTTTCGGAATTAGTAAAGGGCAATTTAAACGTGCCATTGGTAATTTATTAAAGGCAAAACGAATTACACAAGAGGAAGGATTTATCCATCTGATTGAAGACTAATGAGTGGAGGCGAGTCGCTTGTCATCTATTTCTATTGA
This sequence comes from uncultured Carnobacterium sp., assembly GCA_937923125.1. Classification (GTDB taxonomy): domain Bacteria; phylum Bacillota; class Bacilli; order Lactobacillales; family Aerococcaceae; genus Granulicatella. Next base: position 641 of record CALALK010000180.1, on the reverse strand, counting down.
AGGGATTCAAAAGAAATTACAAGAAGAAGGTTTTAAACTGACCCTGCAAAGACAGGCAACGGTAGAAATCCTTCTAGAACATCTGAATGAACTCCTGACGGCTGAAGAAATTTACATGTATGTGAAGCAGAAGTATCCAGATATTGGATTAGCTACTGTGTACCGAACATTAGAAATTCTAACCGACTTAGGAATCATTTCTAGAAATCTGTTTGATGATGGCATTGGCCGTTATCATCTAAAACAAACGGTTAATCGTCATTTTGCGCATCATCTATTATGTGTGAAATGCGGTCAAATCCAAGAAGTTGAAGAGGATTTACTCGTTGATGTCGAACAGAAAGTACTAGAGCAATTCCAGTTCCAAGTGCTCGATCATCGTCTCACTTTCCATGGAATTTGTAAGAATTGCCAGCAAAAGGAAGGGTAGAAGATGAAAGAAATACACTACTTCCTCGATAGTATTGCTGTTCAAGGGTTATCTGAGAATACCGTTATGAGCTATAAACGAGACTTGGAAAAGTTCTCTCAATTTTTAGAAGAACAAAAGGTGACACGTCTGCAAGATGTGGACCATACAACGATGGTGCTCTTTCTTCAAAAGCTAAAGAAGGATGAGTACGCTGTTAGTTCAACGAGCC
>CALALK010000179.1 GCA_937923125.1 uncultured Carnobacterium sp. | reverse complement strand
CTTTACAAGATTGCTTTCTAAATACGCTGGAAGGCCGATGCTTTGAACAATCGAAGGTAATTCGCCGACCGTTGTCACTAAGCTGTATGGTGCAAGGTTAATCGCATGCGTATCTAAGAATAATTTTTCAACCGTGCGATTTTGCGAAATTTCTGCTAGTTCAAACGATTGATAATAGCGAGTTTTTCTGCTGATCTCGTAAAGCACATCGACCGGCACTAAGTTTGTTAATAATAAAACCGTGTCTACTTTTTCTGCGAAATCTAATAACGCCTCACGGTCTTTGTAAGAAGAGACGATTTCATATTCAGCCATCGAAATAGCCGCCTCGTTCGATTGGTGATAGCAGTACACAACGTACCCCATTTTTCTTGCTTCGCGAGCGATGGATGCGACTTGCTCATCTCCACCGATAATTCCGATGATGGCTCCTGGTAATAACTGACTCATTAATATCCTCTCCTTTACTGATCCGTTTGAACGTTACGAACTCTTTCGTACGGACACGGTTGTTTCTTCTGTTGGTAATTGATCGTATTTATATAATTCATGCTCTTCAATCATTTGAATAAGCTTTTGCGCATATGTTGGGTCGGTCGCATAACCTGCATCTTGCAAGGCTTGTGCCGCTTGTTTGTAGTTTCTGGCCCCCAGCACCTTGTGATAGAGCGTTGGATCCCAGTCCACACCGTACGCTAATAGTTGCGCATGGGCTTCAACTGATTCTGCCCAGCTTTCATACACGCGAAATCGTCCGTTAATCGTAATCCATGTGTTATTCACGAATTCTGCGGTTTCTAGGATGACATTTGGTTCAGCAGCAGACCCTTTCACGCCGTATAAATTATAATATTTACTTGCTAATAAACTCTCTCCCCAGTTCGATTCAAGAATCGCTTGCGCTAAACTCACGCTTGGCAACACGCCGTAGTCTTTATACGCTTGTTGCGCCGCTGGGATGAGTACTTTTAAAAATTCATCTTGTGTCACATGTATTTCCTGTGGCTCGGATTTATGTTCAGATAACCATGTGATGGTCCCGGCCAAAAGAACGCTTGCTACAGCTACGATGAGAAGTCCCGTCAATTTCGATAATGACTTGAACCACTCGACAAGATGAAAGACGAATTTATTTTTTCTTTTCTTTCTTTTCGCCACAGTTTCACCACTTTCTTTATCTTTTCAATTTTATCATAAAATGGCCTATAAAAAAATGGATACCCCCTTGTTTTACAAGAGAGTATTCCATTAATAAAATCTATTTTTCTAAGGCCTTCTACTCATTCGAACCCTCTTCCGGAACAAATGCATTTTTACTGTACTCTAAATACTTTTGTTGTGCTTTTTTATCCTGCATCCATTCAAGAAGCGCCTGTTTTTTCGTCCCAATTTGTTTATGCGTGATTCCTACCACTCGAATCTCGATAATATCTTGATAACTCCAGTGTCCATAAGTTGTTGCTACTCGTAAAATAGTAACATTTTCCTTAAATTTACCCTTGCTAACAGCAGCTGTTTTCCAGTCTACCCGTACATTGTCTTGACGAATCCAACGGCTGGCAATTTCTACCTTCAAGCGTAAATACTCTGCAACCGGATCTGAAGCCACTTCCGGAAGCACCTCCGCATTCCGTGCGATTTTATTGACGAGCATCCATTCATAGTCCGTAAAGAGTCGCGCGATTTTTTGCAGATTTTCTGCCTTCAACCCTCTTTCTCCGTTCTTCCATCTTGTCCAACTTTGCCCGCTAATTCCTAATTCTTCCGTATAGAATGCTTTTTCCGAAACATAACGTTCCTTAACGGCATTCACCACAATTAATACAAACGCTTCATGCATTTTTATCACCTCTTGGATTGATTATACACCTAATAGGTTAATTGTTCAATAACTCTACCATTTTTTAAACACATATATTATAATAGCGATATCTAAAAAATAGCAGAGGTGAGAGCGTGCCACAATCGTCAAATAATCCATTCCATATCGGACTTCGTACTTTTAAAACAGCCGTGTCTGTATTTATTTGCGTGGTTCTCTTTAGAATCTTACATCGTGGTTCACCGATGCTAGCAGCCTTGTCTGCTATTTTCAGTTTGCGAACAGACCATCAGCAAACGTTTAAATTCGCGCTTTCTCGTTGTATCGGAAATACAACTGGAGGGGTCGTAGCTATTCTTTTATTCTACGTAAGAGCTGTTCTCCCATTTCCAGAATATACCGATTTATTACTGGCACCTGCTGGTATCGTAATGATTATTTTATTCTGTAATCGATTTAATAAAACAGGCGTTATTAACTCATGCGCCACTTTCTTAGTTATCTTCTTCAATATTGAAGCTGGACAAAATACCGCCTATGCGATTCAACGAATTCTCGATACAATCATCGGGGCGCTCATTGCGATTGGCGTAAACCACTTACTGCCAAATCCACATCTGAAAGAACAACAATCTTAAAATACAAAAGAGTTCTACCACACTGGTAGAACTCTTTTTTGTACTGTTTTTTATTTCATACGCATCATGCCGTACATACGTGTATCGATAAAGAACACATCATCCTTCACATCAATTGTCTTAGAAAGAAGAACCTCTTTTGTTTGCATCGATTGCACACGTAGCGTTGGTTTGCCATCGACTAGAGTGATCATCACAAGATTCCCTTTATTCAAGTACACTTGTGGTGCATAGACATCTGTTTCCGTTGTAAATGCTTCTTCTAATTTCTGCGAACCTGCATTAAGAACATAGTATTTAGTCTCATTATTTTTGCGCTCACTTGCCTTCACATACGTATCTGAACCAGTGAATGCAGGCACCTCATCTGCCAAGGCAATATATGCTTTGTCTCCTACTGTGTATAGAATCGATTGTACCGCACTCATGCCCTGTTCAGGTGTGATTTCTGTAAACTTCTCCGTCTCTGCATCAAAAGTCATTAAGCGGAATTTTTCATCTCTTGAATACATACTCTTGAAGAGAAGAACTTGCGGGTCATACACGTGAGAGCTCTTGGCTTCTCCCCACGCAATCGAAGCAAACTGTTCTGGTAAATTCACTCGTTTTGCCGGAGTGGCTACTCCCGTTTCTAAGTTCACAGAAAATGTGATGAAGAAATAGGTTGGTGGTTTCTCCCCTCTATTTTCATACTCTGACATTGGAACAACTCCATACACCGTATTACCTTTTCTATAGAATGTGATCTGCGTTATCAAAGGATTTTTGTCGCCGCGTACTTCTTTAGGAATTGGAACCGTAACCGTTGTAACCTTCTTTGTTTCTTTATTGACGATACTAAAATTCACTTTTGAATCTGTTGTACTTTCAAAGCCATAGCTCATACCGTATAGAAGGTCATACCCCTTAAACTCCACTAAATTATTATAATTCGGACGGTCTGTTATAGAAAAGTCTGCCAATCTCTTTTTCGTTTGGAAGTTGTAGGCATTTTCGCTAAAGCCAACACGTTTTACATTCCCGTCTAAAAGGGCATACGCTGCACCACCAGGCGATGTCAAATCATCTGTGGCATATGAGATTTCGAATGTTGCTCCGTCGACTAATTTTTTCTCTTCATCGGTTAATTGAATCGATACCGGAGCAGGCTTCACTTCTTGATACGCTGCGTGACCAGCTGTTGCTAGAAACACAAGTCCACTAAAGGCAAATACTGCTGTTGCAAATTTACTTGATTTCATGATAACCCCTCCTTACACACTAACCTTATGATTTAATAAATAATCGCTTAGTAGCATATTTAGAACAATCCAAATGAGCATACTACCGATTAAGAAGACCATCGCTTCATTTCCAATTAAACGAACCACAAATTGCGTACGCATAATTAGCGTAAATATCACAACGACGACTAAAATGTAGAGAACGACCGAAGTCACCTTGCGTACATAACCTTTTTTCTCAACCCCAACGACAAGGATGGCGAGTTGGAAAACCGTCACAATGAGCGCTACCCCCATAGTCAAAATGAGAAGAAACTGTACCGCATACTGTGGCACTAGAAGCGGCATCGCCATCGAATTGGTCACAAGCGACCACGGTGTGATGTGGTATTGTGCAAATTCCGGAATAAAGAAGCTTGTGAGGTAGTAGTTTAAGAACACCCCAACTACTTGAACGGCTTGTAAGAAGAACGTAATCACAAGCATCGTTAATAATTTAGCCCAGTAAATTCCAAAACGTGATCCTGGAAGCATGAGTAGGCGATAAATGAACGACCCTTTGCTACTCCATTCCTTCGACCAAATCACTGCCGCGTAGACCAGAATCGCTGATCCAGCAAAGAACACTGGAAGTCCAATTGCGAGTTGATCCAAAACGATTTCTTTCACCATATCAGAACTCACAATGCGCAATTGTCCGGTTAGTAACCCCGTCGTCGCAAGTGTCTTCAGCTTCAACCCTAGTTGCAATAAGATTTGAAGCAATGCCACCACGAGGATGAATCCTTTCGCTTGGCCGATATTATAAAGCGTTAAATTGATGACTTTCTTCATGGTAAGTATACCTCCCTCATCACATCGACAATTGATTTGCCCTCTTCTTCACGCACTTGTTCTGGATAGAATTCCTTCACAACGCGTCCTTCGTTGAGGAGCACTGCTTTATCGACGATATACTCAATATCATTAATTTCATGCGTTGTAAT
>CALALK010000178.1 GCA_937923125.1 uncultured Carnobacterium sp. | reverse complement strand
CATCGCTTTACAAGAAGTGGATACAGAGGAAATGAACGCTCTTCAACAGAAATTCGAAGGGATTCATGCGGCCATTACTTTTGTGGAAAAAAATCAAAAGCAACCGTCATTAATTCAAAAGTTAAAAACTCCAAAAGAGCAATTCACACTATCTGAATTACAAAAGGAAGTCCAATCATGGGACGCTGATGCATTAGTGGAACATGTAGAGAGTATTCGTACAACTCTTCGTAAGAAAGACGAGGAATTAAAAGAACTTCGTGAGAAAGAGGCGTTACTCCGTAAGTGGAGTGTGCTTGATTTCTATCCGAAAGATATCTTTAAACACCCATATACCAAAACAAAAATGGGAACCATTCCTCAAGCAACAGATAATGCTTACTTAGAAGGTTTAAAACAGAGTGAATTGATTTCGGTTCACGAAGTGTATCATACACGTGAAGAAATCGGATTATTGGTGACATATCCACGAAAAGCACAACAAGCTGCGAAAGAAGAGTTAGCCAAAGCGCACTTTAGTATCGTATGGTACGCATTTGAAGAAGCTCCTTCTGTTGAATTAGAGAAAAATCTAAAAGCGCAACAAGCAGTAGTTGAGGCTAAAAAGAAAGTATTAGATGATTTGCAAGAAGAAAAAGACCTTCTTCGCCAGTTACAACTTTCTTCGGAAGTGACCTACAATGAATTGCAAAAAGAACAAGCCAAAAATGAATTGGTGAATGGTCAACATGTATTCGTACTTCAAGGGTGGATGACTCAAAAAGCAGCAGAGGCTGTTGAAAGTCAACTGAAAGAAAAATTAGGAGAAGGCGAATATGTCTTCTTACCACTAGAGATTGCTGAAGAAGAATACGAAGAAGTGCCAACTGTTTTAGAAAACAATGCCTTCTTACAACCATTTGAAAATCTAACAGAAATGTATGGATTACCAAAATACGGTGAATTAGACCCAACGCCTTATACAGCACCATTCTATCTCGTCTTCTTCGGGATGATGGCTGCAGACTTAGGATACGGTGCACTACTGTGGTTGGGAACATTCATCATGTTGAAGTTCTTCCATTTTGATAAAGGAATGAACCGCAACTTGAAATTCTTCCACTTACTCAGCTACCCAGTCATGATCTGGGGGATTGTATTTGGATCAGCATTCGGTGCGGATTTACCATTCCAGCCGCTATCATTATCTAAAGACTTAATCACGATTATGATCTTATCGATTATCTTCGGGGTTATTCAAATTATGGTCGGCTTATCACTAGGGGCTTACTCAAATCTGAAGAAAAAAGCATATACCGATGCCTATACGAGTCATCTTGGATGGTTAGCGATTATTACGGGAATCATTCTTTATGTCTTAGGGTCAATGGTACTCAATATTTCTTGGATTGCGACAATCGGTTCATCGATTGCGATTATCGCAGCCGTTGCGATTGTAGTCGTAACTGTCTTATCAAGTGAGAACAAGTGGGGCGGTTTGGCAAGCGGTCTATATAACTTGTACGGAATTAGTGGATACGTAGCAGACGTCGTGAGTTATACGCGTTTAATGGCGTTAGCTGTATCAGGAGGAAGTATCGCGAGTGCGTTCAATATGTTGGTAGGATTCCTTCCACCAGTTGCACGCTTTACAGCAGGGATCTTCTTAATCGTAGCATTACAAGGGTTGAATATTTTCCTTTCATTCCTTGGAGCATACGTTCACGGCTTACGTTTACAGTTCGTTGAATTCTTTGGTAAATTCTACGACGGCGGCGGGCACGCATTAAAACCGTTCAAAACATATGAAAAATACGTTGATATTAAACAACAGAAATCAGAATAAATGGAGGAAATATAATTATGACAAACTGGTTAACATTTTTCGCTGAAAATGGTGGAGGGCAAATCTTTGCTGCTCTAGGGATGGCAATTGCCATTATCTTCTCAGGGATTGGATCATCAAAAGGGGTAGGGATTGCCGGTGAAGCAGCAGCTGCCTTAATTAAAGAACAACCTGAAAAATTCGTTCAAGCATTAATCTTACAACTATTACCTGGTACACAAGGGATCTACGGATTCATCGTTGCCTTCTTCATCATGATTAACATGTCAGCTTCAATGACTTTAGCAGCTGGTTTATACTTATTCATGGCAGCTTTACCAATCGCATTCACTGGTTTATTCTCAGGAATTGCTCAAGGTAAAGTAGCAGCAGCAGGGGTACAAATCTTAGCGAAAAAACCTGAAGAATCTACTAAAGGGATTATCTTTGCCGCAATGGTTGAAACTTACGCAATCTTAGGATTACTTGCTTCTATCTTAATTATCATTAACAAAGGTTAAGAGGAGGGGTATTCTTGAAAGATTTAGAGCAACTAAAACAACTTATTCTAGCGGATTTAGAAAAAGAATCAAAGCAGCGAATTGAGGTTGCTACTAAAGAACAAGAAGAACGCATCAATCAAATGAATGCACAATATTCGCAACAAGAAATGGCGAAGAAAACGGCATTAAAACAAGAAGCAAAATCACAATACGAAAAAGAGCAACAGACTATTTTGAACGCAAGTAAAAAAGAAGTCTTGCGCGTCAAACGTGAACTTCTTGAGAGTGTATTTGAGGACGTTCTACAAGTAATGTCAACCTGGAGTGGGGAAACATTACGTCTCTTTATCGAGTCAGCTATTCGCAAATTACCAAAACAACAACAAACAACTCTTACTTTTGGAGAACAAACTGTTTCTCGTTTAAGCGATGAAGATAAACATGCATTAACTTCGCAATTTACCTTCGTTCACATCGACGAAGCGACTCTTCCAAAGAAAGCAGGATTTGTGTTGAAACAAGAAGGAATCGAATATAACTATTTATTCGAAGCATTAATTGAAGATTTAAAAGAAGAATATTCACCTATCTTAGCTAGAAAAGCATTCATTGGGTAAGGAGGGATGGAATGAATGATTTAGCCTATTCAGGAGTGAATACGACCGTTCGTATTCTTGAACAGCAATTACTGTCCAAGGAACAATTGAATGGGATTCTCGTATCTAAATCCTTACAACAAGCATTAGAAGCCTTGCAAAAGACAAGTTATGAGGTAGATGTACAAGAAGTTCTTGAATCAAGACAGTTCGACCCAGTCCTAGATGCCCATTTGAAGCGCAACTATGATGAGGTGTTAGAACTCATTCCGGATGCATCACTGCTTGATGTATTCTCGATTCGTTACACTTACCATAATTTAAAAGTTCTTCTGAAATCAAAGTTCTCAGGAAAAGACTTAAAACATTTATGTGTACCGTTAGGACGTTATTCCTTCGATACATTAAATCAATTAGTCGAAACTCAAGATTCACTCGATGTACCAGACATCATGATTGAAGGGGTTCGTGAAGCGTATGCCGATTTTGAAAACTTTGGTCGCCTCGAAGCAGCCGATGTATTTATGGATCGCTACTATTTCAAACATCTTCGACTCATCGACCGTACGATGAATCAAGAGGTCATCCATCAAATCGTGAACATTATGATTGATATGGAAAATATCACGACTTTAATTCGTGCCACAAAGCAAAAACAATCCCGCTCATTCTTAATTGGGGTATTGTCTAGCGAAGGTACTGTAGATAAGACGTTATTAATCGACGAAGTGCTTGAAAAGGGCACAGAGGCTCTTGTTGACCTTTATCGTCATGTTCCATACTATGACAAGTTTGTTGCGATTTTAGAACAGGAAGAACATCCAGTCTTTGCATTGGAATTATTAAAAGAAGAATTGATTCATCAAATTCTAGAAGAAGCGACTTTTGAACCATTTGGACCACTGCCAAGTCTTGCGTATATTCATGCGCTTGAGATGGAAGTGAAAAACCTCCGTCTATTACTAGTCGGTGTGGACAATGAGTTTACAGAAGAACAATTAAGAGAAAGGATGCGACCAGTTTATGTCTCATAAAATTGCCGTAGTTGGCGACAAAGATTCCATCCTTCCTTTTAAAATTTTAGGATTTAACGTGTATCCTTGCCACGAAGCGCAAACGGCACGTAGGATGATTGATGAACTAGCTGAAGATGAAGTCGGCATCATTTATGTAACGGAAGCAATCGCTAGTCAGATTCCGGAAACGATTCGTCGTTATGATGCGGAAATTTCACCAGCCATCATTCTCATTCCGAACCATAAAGGGTCTTTAGGAATTGGAAAATCAAGAATTCAAGAAAATGTTGAAAAAGCGGTTGGACAAAACATCTTATAACCAACCAATACACGAAACTAAGGGAGGTACCTCAGTGAAGATCGGAAGAATCGTAAAAGTATCAGGTCCTCTTGTGACTGCTGAAGGAATGGAAGATGCGAATATTCAAGATATTTGTCGTGTAGGTCATCTAGGCCTTATCGGTGAAATCATCGAAATGCGTAAAGATATTGCATCCATTCAAGTATATGAAGAAACTTCAGGAATTGGACCAGGAGAACCCGTCGAAACAACAGGGGAAGCATTATCTGTTGAATTGGCGCCAGGGATTGTATCTCAAATGTTTGATGGGATTCAACGTCCCCTCAATAAATTTAAAGAAGTATCACAAAGTGACTTCTTAGTCCGCGGAACAAACGTGGATGCACTTGACCGTGAAAAAGAGTGGGAATTCATTCCTACTGCAACAGTTGGTCAAGAAGTCGAAGCCGGAGACATTATTGGTTATGTACAAGAAACAAAAGTTGTACAACATAAAATCATGGTGCCTTACGGTGTTAAAGGTAAATTAGTAAAAGTGGAAGCTGGAAACTTCAAAATTGAAGATACAGTGTACCAAATCGAAACAGAATCAGGCGTACGTGATTTCAACTTAATTCAACGTTGGCCAGTACGTCGTGGTCGTCCATATAAAGTAAAGAAAAACACTGAAGTTCCAATGTTAACAGGACAACGTGTTATCGATACTTTCTTCCCAGTAACAAAAGGGGGAGCAGCAGCTGTACCAGGACCATTCGGAGCTGGTAAAACAGTGGTGCAACACCAAATCGCGAAATGGGCAGACGTGGATATCGTAGTATACGTAGGTTGTGGGGAACGTGGAAACGAAATGACAGACGTATTGAACGAATTCCCTGAATTGATTGACCCAACAACTGGCGAATCCATCATGGAACGTACGATCTTAATCGCAAACACTTCTAACATGCCGGTAGCGGCTCGTGAAGCGTCTATTTATACAGGAATTACCATTGCGGAATACTTCCGTGATATGGGATATAACGTAGCTATCATGGCAGACTCAACATCACGTTGGGCAGAAGCGCTTCGTGAAATGTCTGGACGTCTAGAAGAAATGCCAGGGGACGAAGGGTACCCAGCTTACTTAGGAAGCCGTATCGCAGAATACTACGAACGTGCAGGACGTGTTGAAACATTAGGAAGCGATGGCCGTGAAGGTACAATTACAGCAATCGGTGCCGTATCACCTCCAGGGGGAGATACATCAGAACCTGTTACACAAAATACATTACGTGTAGCGAAAGTATTCTGGGGATTAGATGCAACATTGGCGCAAAAACGTCACTTCCCATCTATGAACTGGTTAACGTCTTACTCATTGTATGATCCAGAAGTTGGTAAATACATGGACGAAAACGTTCATGCAAACTGGTCTGAATTCGTTCAACATGCAATGAACACATTACAAGAAGAAGCAAGCTTAGAAGAAATCGTTCGTTTAGTTGGTCTTGAATCATTATCTGAACGTGACCGCCTAACTATGATGACTGCTAAAATGCTTCGTGAAGACTTCTTACAACAAAATGCGTTTGACGATGTCGATACATTCTCATCTCGTGAGAAACAATATCGCATGTTAGAACTCATCTTGACATTTGAAAAAGAAGCGCGTCGTGCGATGAAACTTGGTTCATACTATGCTGAAATCATCGACGGAACAGAAGATGTGCGTGACCGTATCGCACGTTCAAAATATATTCCAGAATCTGAAATTGCTCGTTTCGATGAAATCAGAGAGCAAATTAAAACAGATATCGAAAAAACAATTCAACATGGAGGGATGACACATGCTTAAAGAGTATCGTACGATTAGTGAAGTTGTTGGCCCTTTAATGATGGTTGAACAAGTCGAAGGCGTTAAATATGATGAGTTGGTTGAAATCCAATTACAAAATGGTGAATTACGTCATGGACAAGTACTGGAAGTAAACGAAGATAAAGCGATGGTTCAGATTTTTGAAGGACCAAGCGGTATTAACATTCGTGATACAAAAGTACGTTTCCGTGGTAAACCATTATCATTAAACGTATCTGAAGACATGATTGGTCGTATTTTCGATGGGATGGGGAACGTGATGGATAACGGTCCAGAAATCCTTCCAGAAGCGACTTTAGACGTAAACGGACAAGCGATTAACCCAGTTTCTCGTGACTATCCGGATGAATTTATCCAAACAGGGATTTCTGCTATTGACCACTTGAACACACTTGTTCGTGGACAAAAATTACCAGTATTCTCTGGTTCAGGGCTTCCTCACAAAGAGTTAGCAGCCCAAATCGCACGTCAAGCGACTGTATTAAATAGCGACGAAAAATTCGCGGTAGTATTTGCTGCAATGGGGATTACCTTCGACGAAGCGGAATACTTCATGGAAGACTTCCGTAAGACAGGGGCGATTGACCGTTCAGTGATGTTCCTAAACTTAGCCAGCGACCCAGCGATTGAACGTATTGCGACTCCAAAAATCGCATTAACAACAGCTGAGTACTTAGCGTTTGAAAAAGGAATGCACGTACTTGTTATCATGACAGACATGACAAACTACTGTGAAGCGCTTCGTGAAATTTCAGCGGCTCGTCGTGAAGTTCCAGGACGTCGTGGATATCCAGGTTACTTATATACAAACCTTTCTACAATCTACGAACGTGCAGGACGTATCGTTGGGAAACCGGGATCTGTAACGCAAATTCCAATCCTTTCAATGCCTGAAGATGATATTACTCACCCAATCCCTGACTTAACAGGATATATTACAGAAGGACAAATTATTTTGGACCGTGCTCTTGATAAACAAGGGATTCAACCTCCAATTAACGTATTGCCTTCATTATCTCGTCTAAAAGATAAAGGTTCAGGTGAAGGAAAGACTCGTAAGGACCACGCGCCAACGATGAACCAATTATTCGCGGCTTATGCAACTGGTAAACAGGCGAAAGAACTTGCCGTTGTATTAGGGGAATCTGCATTATCGAAAACAGATAAGAAATATGTAGAATTCACTGAACGTTTCGAACGTGAATATGTTGGACAAGGCTTCTACAAGAACCGTTCGATTCAAGAAACACTTGATTTAGGATGGGAATTACTATCCATCTTACCGCGTACGGAATTAAAACGTATCAAGGACGAGTTATTAGATGAATTTCTTCCGAAAGGGGAGTGATTCCTTTGGCACGATTGAACGTCAAACCAACTCGTATGGAATTGACGAAATTAAAACATCGTCTCGTTGTCTCAAAACGTGGGCATAAGCTCCTAAAAGATAAACAAGATGAGTTAATGCGTCAGTTCATCGAACTAATTCGAAAAAACAATGCGTTACGTGAGGCGGTCGAAGGTCGTCTTGTGGAAGGAATGAAGAGCTTCGTTCTTGCAAAAGCAACGTTGGAAGAAGCGTTTATCGAAGAACTTGTGGCGATTCCACCACAAAGCGTATCCTTGGATCTTCAAGAAAAGAACATTATGAGTGTTTACGTTCCAGAAATGCATTTCACTGTGAAAGATGAAACGGAGGAAAGTGACTTTAAATATGGTTACTTAAACTCGAACAGTGAGATTGATGATTCTGTAGAACAAATCTCAAATGTATTAAATGAATTGCTAGAATTGACAGAGATTGAAAAAACTTGTCAATTGCTAGCAGATGAAATCGAGAAAACAAGACGTCGTGTAAACGCCCTTGAATATCGATTGATCCCACAATTAGAAGAAACGATTTACTTTATCGAAATGAAACTTGAAGAAAACGAGAGAGCAAGTATCACTCGTATTATGAAAGTGAAAGATATGGGACAAAAATAACGAAAAGAAGACTCCTAGCAAAGGTTGCTAGGAGTCTTTTTGATTTAATTCTGCTAATTCTTCGAAGAAATTATGAAAGCGTTTTAAAAAGAGCAAAATAGTACTAGTAAAGAGCAAAAAAGTCCAAGTGGTATCGTAAAGGAAGTGCTAAAATTAATTATGTAAACGTTTTTACAATTTAAGGAGGGGTATTATGTATAATCGTCAAAATATGGAGAAGAGACAGCGCTTCTCTATTAGAAAGCTCACTGTTGGTACATGTTCAGTTATCATCGGGGCTTTCTTTTTTGGCACACTTCAACCAGTTTCTGCAACTGAAGCTGCTGCAACAGAGGTAGTAGCGACAGCCGTAGAAAACACGCCAAGTGAGGCGGCGGCCACTGCTGAAGAGAAACCAGCAGTAGAATCTGGTGCCACGGCAACTGAAGTAGCGCCAAAAGAAGAAAAAGAAGCAGTTTCTAATGAAGCTGCAAACACGGAGGCAACTGATAAAGTAGAAGAAAAAGCTACTGAAGCAGCAACCGAAAAAGAGGAGGCTAAACCTGCTGAAGCTAAACCAGCTGAGGAAAAACCAGCCGCGGAAGCAACAGGCGAAACACGTGAAGCGACTGGTGAAACTCGTGAAGCAACAGCCGAAGTGAAAAAAGAGTGGGACTCAGTAAGCCGTGTGAAAGGGAATGTTGAAGTCGTTGAAGAAGGCGGAGTACGCTACAACAAATTAACTTCAACAACAGCTAACGACAATGGAGCAAATGAAGCTTTATTTGAAAAAGCTGGATTACAAGCGGATGCGGAAGGAAATGTAAGCGTTGACTTAACGTTCAAGGCAAACACTCCTCCAGCTGAAACACGCTTTGGGGTATATCTAAAATATAAAGATAATGACAACAATATCTTTGTAGGGTATGACAAGGGCGGTTGGTTCTGGCAATACAAAGGACCAGGTGTAAACACATGGTATAGCAAGACTCGTGTAGAAGCACCGAATGTAGGTGAAGAAAACCACCTATCTATCGTTTACAAGAAAGACGGTCAATTAAACGCTACAAATAATGGACAATCTTTATTTAGCACAGAAGTCGTTCCAGAAGCTGTCAAGAACGCTTTAGCTGATGTCAATAAAGTTTACCTTAAAGCAGGTACTTACGGTAGAGAATTATCTTCTGTATCGATCAAAGCGGATAACCAAGAAAACATTAAACCAGAAGAAGAAAAACCAGCTGTAGATGATGGTTTCCGTCGTAATGATCAAGATGTTCATTACGAAACTTTACAATCAGAACAATTAAAAGCAATCATCGACACGGCGTTTCCACGTGTTAAAGAATATGAATTAGATGGAAAAACGTTAACAGGTCAAGTTCAAAAATTAGATAAAATGTCAATCAACGGTGTGTTAGTCACTCCAGAAGTTCAATACCGTAAGATTGATGACACTACTGCAGAATATGTAATGACAGTGAGAAACGATGATGAATTCATCAATGCAGAAATCACTGTGAAATTACAATTAGTCGGCAACGAAATGCATTTCGATGTGACAAAAGTAGTGAACAAAAACAATGTTGAAATGGGTAAACCAGTCGACAATGTTCGCAAATTAATCCAAACCATTGAATTCCCAGGAAACACACTTGTTTCTGTTGGTTCTAACAAACAAGGTGCAAAATTCGACGGAGCTCAAATGTCTACAAACACACAT
>CALALK010000177.1 GCA_937923125.1 uncultured Carnobacterium sp. | reverse complement strand
GTTTTGCATTTTGATGGTAACTAAACCCACGTTCAATCTGATCGAGTTGCGGTGAAGATACTCCTAAGTCATATAAAATTCCGTCTACTTTAGAAACACCTAGTTTTCCAAGTTCTTTCTTTAATTGACGGAAGTTCGCGTGAATAAATGTCACTTTCCCTTCTTCGACTTCTTTAGCAAGGCGATCCTTTGCATGATCAATTGCTTGCATATCTTGGTCAAAGCAATAGAGATGACCTGTTGTTAGTTGGCTTAGTAGGTATTGACTATGTCCAGCACCACCAAGCGTACAGTCTACGTAGATTCCGTCTGGCTTAATGGATAATGCATCTACCGTTTCATGTAGCAATACAGTGATATGTTTAAACATGGTCCCTTCCCTTTCTAAAAGCCAAAATCAATCATATGTTCGGCCAATTCTTCAAAATTCTCTTCAGTTTCAGCAATATATTCTTGCCAACGTTCCTCGTTCCAAATCTCAATACGATCATTGTTCCCGATGACGCGACAATTCTTTTCTAATCCCGCATACGCACGTAACGTTTGTGAGATGTTTACACGACCTTGTTTGTCGAATTCTACTTCAATCGCAGCAGAGTTCATAAAACGTGTGAAGGCACGTGCATCTTTTTTCGACTGTGGTAAGTCTCTTAATTTCTGTTGAATGAGCTCCCATTGTTCGAGAGGATAACCGTATAAACAGCCATCAAGTCCGCGTGTCACGATAAAGGTGAACCCTAAATCTTCACGGAATTTAGCAGGCACAATCATACGTCCTTTTGCATCAATAGTATGTTGATATTCACCGATTAACATGCAGACTCCTCCATTCCAATAATTTTAGTAACCATAGTTTACCACATCCCACCACTTTTCACCACTTTTTTACCAAAAAAAGTTAAAAAAAGTTTTTTCTCCCCCAATTTGTATTTTTGAAGCACAAAAAAAGCTCTTTACGATTCAATCGTAAAGAGCTTACTATCATTGATTTAATGCGATTATTTAAAGAATCTACCCACCTGAACAAGAATAACGAGTAATCCGAAGTATAAAAATGAAATAGAAAATAATTGGTGGATAAACGGTCTTAAAACCAATTTCCCAGTCTTTAATTTAAAATAGAGTAACGCCAACCCGATCACAGCGAACCCGAGTGTGGCAAAACTAAACCATGAATATCCATATACATTCACACTGGTTGTATGTAAAACTAATAATATCATCGGCGTCATAATTTCACGAATAGTTATGAAGCGAGTCTCATTATAGAAGATTCGATTCCCAAAAACGACTGTGAAGCCGACAAAACTTAAAATAAACACTAACCATAGTACAATCTCAAAAAATAACATTGACTCACCTCCATCACTACTAGTTTACAATAGATTTCTTAAAACTCATAATATTTTTAAATGTATCAAAAATGATACGTATCATTTTTGATACATTTTTCTTTTTATACAAAAAAGAAAAAACCTTAGACAGCTGTCTAAGGTTTTGTAACGTTTATGATTATGCTTCTTTAGAAACAACTTCTTTTCCGTCGTATGAACCACACTCAGGACAAACGTGATGGCTCTTTCTTAATGCTCCACATGATGGGCATGCGCTCAAACCTGGAACTTCTAATTTGAAGTGAGTACGACGTTTTGCTTTTCTCGCTTTTGATGTTTTACGTTTTGGTACTGCCATTTTTGTACACCTCCTAATCAATCTTCTTTACATAATGCTTTTTACTTCTCAGTCTCATCCTTTTCGAAGAAAGACTGTAAAGACGCTAACCTCGGATCAATTGATTGTTCTTTCTGTTGTTTGCGTCGCTCTTCAAGAGCTTCTTGCGTTACAACCTCCCAATCATTTCCTGAAGGCATTCTATCTTCACTCAATTCCTCTTGCGATAAGACTTGTAAAGGAATTGAAAGTAAAATATGATCTTCCACAGCGGGTTCTAAGTCAACCCAATCACCATCAAGAGGCATCACAATTTCTGTTAGCTCTTTCTCATCAACTGAGATATGGGACGGAATGTATCTTTCCACAATATCAATGTGGAGCGGAACCACTACTGGCTCTAAAGACCTGGATGAAGGAAGTGTGATATCAACATCGCAAGTAAATTGCGCTACAACTGATTCGTTTTGATACACAAGAAATCCTTTGATGTGTGCTGGCGAAACAGCAAGAATCGATTCATCTCTTTGTTTTAATGCCTCTTCCACATTAATTTCTGTATCAAAGTAATTTGGAGTCCCTTGAGAATCCTGAAGTTGTTTAACTGATATTTTCACAATTTTCACCCCTAAAGCAACATACTGAATTATACTAGTTTATTGAAAGTTTGTCAAAGCTTTTTACTTTACAAGCTTGAAAAATAAGTGATTAAAAACTTTCCTCTTTATTCACTTGGATTGGCTTAAAGACCGTTGCTGAAATTTGTTTGGATGGATTCCAATAATCATACAATAAATCCCAACTCTCTTGGCGTTCATCCTTATACGCTGCGTAATTGGTGATTAATTGAAACGACTCTACTTCTCTCATTCGCTTCAACCATTCTTGTCCTTTTGGAGTAAAGCCAAGGACAGTGCCTTGCTCAATCGGACGACTCCAATAGCCTTCTATTTCGTCTTTGGTTACTCCAAGTAAAACATAAACGAGAAGTCGTTGCAATCGTGCCCAGCTCCAACGTTTATTCTTAAGATATTGGAGACACTCCTCAATAGACGAAGTCATTCGAATAGCTTCCTTTAATCGGTTTTCGATTCCTTCTTCCATTTGATAAATAGCACGTAGCTCTTCATCGGTACTTCTTAAAATAATACTCTTCAAGAGGGGCCAATAATAGCTCCAATCGTTTTGATACTCCTCTTCATCAAATCGCACATAGGATAGTTGTGCTCGTAACACTTGATCATCACGATTTCCTTTTAACGCTTTTCGTAAGGCTGTTCCACTCGCAAAAGCTGTCTCTTCTAACGCATCATCCAAATGCCCACTTCCGACTCTTGTAATTGGAACTAATTGCATCGGATGTTTCCCATTAGCATTTTCTACAGCATAGGCTAATCCCAACTGTTGATTTGGAGACTGCAACGCCTCTGCCAATGCACTCTTTTCTCCAAACTTTTTAATAGCCAACTGCGTTAATTGACTTGCAAAAGTAAGTGAACGGTTCTCTTCTACAAAACGACTAATTTCTTTTTCAATGGCTTCACGCTGAGATACAGCTTCTTCGAAAAATGACTCATCTCCACCTTCGCAACCAAACGCAAAAGAATCGCATCCGACCTTTTGCAAGATTTCTACAGCGCCTCTTGCAAAAAGATCTGTTGCTTGGCAGCTCACCGTAGTTGGCATCTCAATTACAACGTCAGCTCCATAATGAAGTGCGGCTTTTGCACGACTCCATTTTTGTTCGATAGCCGGTTCGCCTCGTTGTACCCAGTTTCCACTCATCACCACAACCATGACATCTGCACCTGTTTGTTTTCGTGCTTGTTCTAAAAGATAGGCATGGCCTTGATGAAAT
>CALALK010000176.1 GCA_937923125.1 uncultured Carnobacterium sp. | reverse complement strand
CATAAAAATTAAAATCTTCACTTTTAGGGAAGAAAGTTGATGCAATCGCTTTCAAAACAGCGCTCAAAGATAATTTGAGCGCTGTTTTTTTTTGCAAAAAATCATAGTAAATCATAAGTTATAGTTTTAAAACGCGATATCTATGGGATTTGTTCAATTCATTTGTATTTCAAACGAAATTCATGAAAGGGGATGAAAATGTGAAGTTTTTGGAAAAAATAGATTTTTACATAGCTCGTTTTCAAAAAAAGGAGGGTTGTATTTATAAATTATTTACAGTAGAATATGCGCTGTAGAAAAGATTTTAATAAATTTTATGTATAGTGTGAATTGTGGATAAAATATGAAATTTGTTGCGTCTTTTTGAGCAGTCTTGTTTGTGAAATCACGAACAAAAATAAAGAGAAAAGGAAGTGTCCAAATGAAAGATATCTTTAGCAAACGTCAACGTTTCTCATTACGTAAATTGACAATTGGCGTGTGCTCAGTCTTGTTAGGAACAACGATTTTTGCTACGAATGCAGTAGCAGCAGAAGAAGTATCTGCTACAGCAGCGGAAGCAACAACAACAGCGGCTGCGCCGGCAACAACCGCTGAGGCAACTACTGAGGCTGAAACAACTGTAGCACCAGCAGCTATAGAAGAAACAACTGTAGCACCAGCAGCTACAGAAGAAACAACTGCAGCTCCAACAGCAGCAGAAGAAACAACAACAGTAGCAACAGCATCAGGAGAAACTCCAAGAACACGTTCTCGTCGTGCAGCTTCACAAGGAAGCGACAACTCTCCAGTAGATGTTGAAACAACTCTTAAAGCTGGCGAAACAGCTGACCCTGACATGTCAAATCCTAACGGGGCAACTGTAAAATCACGTGATATTTCAGATGCTAGTTACAAGAAAGCAGATTCAGGTTATACTTTCCACGTTGTTAGTTTAACAAGATTCAATGAACGTTATGGCGTAGACTATTATGTTCGTGCTTCTAAACCGTTTGATACTTCAGAAGAAGTGACTCTCGAATTAGTAGATAAAAAGACAAACACAGTTCTTGAAACCAAGAAACTTAACAAAACAAGTGGGGATGTTTCATTCCAAAAAACTTCTCAAGCTTCAAATTCACAAATGACACTTGTAGGGGTGTTTACAGAAGGTAAGGGAGCAGTTAACTCAACAGCTCCATTTATCCAATATCACTATGATATCGACCCTGTAATCAAATCTTATGAAAACAAATCAGGGGATACTCCTGAAGACCGTGCGAAGAAGAAATTATTTTCTGACGTGATGAATTCACGTACTAGTACGGATATTTTTAACGCTGTAGAACCTGCTTATGAAGGACGTACAATTACTGATACAAATGGTAAGATTCCTACAGTAGTCGATAATGCAACATACTATCGTGTTGTAGACAAATCAAATGCGACTTATCAAGCAGGCCGTACAGAAACTGCTACACAATCATATAAACCAAATGGAAACGAAGTGGAATTAGCTTCTTACACACTAAAAGCTATGGAAGGACAAAACTTCAACGCTTCAGGCGAACGTCAATTTGAAGGTTATCGTTTATATCAAACGATTGACCCAGATGCAACAACAGGGGTTGTTTCTCGTCCGTATGTAGTTGGAACTAAATTCATGGACGCTGACCGTTTTGGTATTAAACGTATTAAAGAGGTGGTTGGCGAAGACGGTTCAGTTGTAGTTCGTGTATATCTTTTAGATCCTAAACAACAAAGTAAACGTTCTGATGGTACATTAGAAACTGATGGATATATGCTAATTGCCGAAACAAAACCAATTAAACCAGGAAGTAATAATACAGAGGAATTAGCTTATGTTAAGAGTCCTCTTACTACAATTCCTCTCAAAAATTACCCTAATGGTAAAGAAGTTAATTTTGGTTTCCAAAAAGCAGCAGGATATACACCGTATAAAACAGTATTCGTACCTTTCTTAGGGGATGGAATCGGACATAATTCTCCAAATAAACAATTAGAAGACGGTGTAGGTGGTATCGGTATTAACGTTGACTTGCTTAACTCATTATCACCATACAAACCACGTGTTTACTACTATGAAAAGATTGAACCAGTTAAAGTAAAACCTGAATTCAAGAAAACATTAGAAGGTCGTAACTTAGTAGACGGCGAATTCAGCTTTACAATTAAAGAACAAAAATCTACTCCAGATGGACATGAAGAAACTGTTCAAAATGCGCACGGTAAAGTTTCATTCAGCGAATTAACATTCAACAAAGTAGGTACTTACAAGTACAAGATTACAGAAAAAGCAGGTTCTGATGCGGATGTTGATTACGATGCAATGGAAATCACTATGACCGTTGAAGTGACTCAAGACGCTGCTGGCGTATTAAAAACGAAAGTAACTTACTCTGCAGCAGGCGGCGAAACTTCAAAAGCCGATGACCAAGAGTTCAATAACTTTGTAGTTTCTCCAGTAACAACGAAATTCGACTTCACTAAGAAATTAGAAGGTCGTCCATTGAAAGATAAAGAGTTCAGTTTTGTGTTGAAAGATGCAGACGGTAACGAAATCGAAACTGTGAAAAACGATGCAGACGGTAACGTAACATTCTCAGCATTAAGCTATGACAAGACTAAAGTAGGAACTCACAAATATACTGTTGAAGAAGTAATCCCAGCAACTAAAGAAGAACGTATGGACTACGATACAATGAAAGCAAACATCACTGTAACAGTGACAAAAGCTGGACACGTATTAACTTCAGTAACAACCTTTGCTTCAGAAGGCGGAAACGCTACTGGTACGGATGACAAAGAGTTCAACAACAAAGTAACTCCACCGCCAACAACTCCAGAGTTCAAACCAGAGAAATTCGTTGTGAATAAAGAAAAATTCGATATCACTGGTGACAAATTAATGGATGACGACAATGAGTTAACAGATGAAGTGGCAGACACTAATGCAAACCCATATGCTGACAAATCAACAAACAACGAAGCAGAAAACATCAACGGTAAGACACTTAAAAAAGGTGACAAATTCTACTACCAAGTTTGGTTAGATACAACTAAATTCACTGCAGCTCAAAACATCCAATATGTTGGAATCACTGATGATTACGAAGAAGACAAATTAGATGTGACTAAAGATGGTATTAAAGTATACGATAGCGTAACTGGTGAAGAGGTAACTTCTAAATTCGATATTAAAGTTGAAGACGGTAAAATCAGTGCAACTTCTAAAGCAGAATTTGTAAATGAAGATAGCGTCATCGATACAACTAAATTCGCATTCGGTCGTTACTATAAATTTGATATCGCAGCAACGATCAAAACAACTGTTAAAGATGGTATCGATATCGAAAATACAGCGAGCCAAATCGTTCACGTATATGATCCATACAACAAGACTGTTGAAAAACCAGAAAAACCAACACAAAAACGTGTTGTGAATATTCCAGTTTCTGTGGACTTCAATTTCACGAAGAAACTTGAAGGTCGTACATTGAAAGACCAAGAATTCAGCTTTGTATTGAA
>CALALK010000175.1 GCA_937923125.1 uncultured Carnobacterium sp. | reverse complement strand
TTCGAACTTTCTCTTGCCGCCTTACTTGCTTTTATATTCTCCATTACTCGATTTTTTATTTCAAGTGCTGATTCAACTTTTGACACCCGAATCGGATTTAAGCTGAAATTCTCAGCAAATTTATAAAATTTATATCCACCCACGAGGTTCCCAAATAAGTTCATCATCTGTGCGGTTTCTTCGTTTCCACCAAGAAGCTTTGTTCCATGATAGGCAGCTTGACCAGTTGCTAGCCCTCCGATTGTTCCCCATGTAAACTGCCATAACCCTTGGGCAATACTTTGCGTCTGGGCAATTGGTAAGTATGCCCCTGTTGTAAGACTGAAAATTTGCCCCACACTGTGGTATAACTCACCATTTCCTAAAAAAAGTGTATCTCGAATCGGATTCATCGCAAAGGATTTTCCGTCGCCAGACAATCCATAATAAATATTCTGTACAGCTTCGATAGAATTTGAAGCCCCATACATGGACAAAGCCAATGCTCCATACTTGAAAGCTGAAGTTACAATCGGCCACATAGTCCCACCCGACATTACTAGAGCAGTAGCACCCGCAACCATCGTTAAGACACCAAAGACGAGATTCATAAGCCCTTGCTTGGTTCGTTCTTCTGCGTATACACGCACTTTGTCCCGCTCTTCCGCCGCTTGAATCTGGGGCATATGATCGTTCAAATAGATTGCAGATTGTTGCGCAGCCAACATGAATCGATTCATTGACGGCAACTGACGAAAGTCTCCTACTTGATAACTTCCCATACTGCGGTCTCTACTTGAATGCTCTGCCAATAAACTCTTTGTTGCTGCTAGCAATTCCTTAAACGCCTGCAAATCTTGGCGAGCATGCATCTCTTCGTACTGCGTAATGGATTCGTCTAGATGCTTGATATCTTTCATCAGCTTCTCATATGTGAATTTCGTCTTTGTATGACTAGTTCCCTGGTAATTCACTAATCCTGCGACTCTGAGCTTGGCAGTTGTTAACTGCTCCAACTGTTGTTCGAATCGTTGCTTAGACTTTCCTAGGTCAGAGTATAGCCCCTTATAGACATCTTCAGGCAATCCCGCATGGTTATGCGTATCAATTTGATAGTAGCCATCTCTATACAGTAAGAAACTTGCGATATACTCATTCATTAACAGCGTCAGCGTCTGTATGAATGTTCCATGAACTTCTGTCATATAGCTCTTCGCACTCGTCATCGCTTCCCCTTGAAGCTCACTCTGGTTTGCGAGGGAGGCAATGGACTCTTGTAGCTCTTTTAATGCGTTTCCCCATTGTTGGATGGTTTGATGCGTTTGGCCCTGCATGGAGGTAATGTCGTTAAATTTTACGTAATAACTCATTTATCGTCCTCCTAGCCGAGTTAGTCCTGACAAAACAAATCCTAGTCCTTTGTCTGTCTGTTTAAGCTCTTGTCCTGTTTCCTCCAACTGAGCAATATCTTTCTCTAACAGCGCATTATAGTTCACTACTAATTGATATAATTCTTCAAATTGCTCCTGATAAAGATCCAGAACTGCAGATTTGGATGTTTTTTGTAGACTAGGTTTATTTACACTCGCTAAGCTATTTTTCGATTTAGAAAGAGAGTTAATACGCATTCCAAAAATAACTTCTGATAATTGAATCGTTCCGTACATATTTCTCCTCCCTTAATTTAATAACTTTTCAATGAAATTCCCAAGATTGTTAATTTGCGCTTGGCACCAACCAATGAAGCTCTGTTGCTCTAATTTTTGATTTTCTAGACGTGTAATCTCATCACAAATCGCATCGTGAAACGCATCTAGTTCTCGTTGGCAAGCACTAAAATCCTGCCTGAACCCCTCCCATTGATGCCCAAAGTTTTCCTTTTGCTGGCCATTCCATTGGGGTTGGTCATCTTGAACCATCACATAAATCTTAATCTCATGGATTTCGCTTCGGATGTTCCCAACGGATTGTTTTGCCGAACGGAGTTTTGCCAACTTTGCATCAATCGAACTTATCGTTGCGGCAGCTTCGGAAATACTATTATAATGGGAGCTGACTTTGCCTTGAAGGTCCTCAATTTCGCGGTAGTCAATTTTCCCCATAAATTATCCTCCAATGCCGTTAGATTCTTTTAATTCTGAAACATTCCCTTTTGGAATATCTGTTTGCTGCAACATCGCTTCGATATTCTCTAACATGATTTCATTGTCATCATCTGTGTATCCTTCTTGAACTACTTTAAAGATATCTTCATGATTGAAATAGATTAAGCTGTCTCCAACCATTCCTTCTGGATAAAGGCAAGCACCATAATCGAAACGATACACTTGTCCTTTTACAGGCAATGCAATTAACCGAGCAATAATCATCATTTTCTTGACGTTCCCTTTTAGAATAACTACACTCCCCAAAGGTAACATTTTAGCTTCTGACATTTTTTAACCTCCCTGAATATAACAAACTTTTTTATTATTTCTTTATTATAGCATAAGCACATTCACTAATTCATCCGTATTCCCCGTTTTAATTCTCAAAATACACAAAAATAATTCATTAACAGAGATTTACCCCACGCATAAACCCCACCGAAAAATTCGATGGGGGTTGTATTTCTTATATAAACCTTTGTTACTAGCTGAAATATTTGGTATGAAACGTTAATTTCTATGACATTGTTTCTTCTTCCTGATTCTCTACCTCTAACAATTCCATTTGCTTCAGATATGCTTTCTTATCCTCTAACATTTGGTGCTCTATCTCTTCTATTTGCCTTTGATAAACTTTATTCATCTGTTCTTCGTTCTGTTCTAATTCAGATAAAAAGGGCTTCGCATGAACAATATCAACATCTCGATATATTGTTAGAATGTAGTCCACGAGGTTAGCACGTCTTCTCTTTGCATATGCTAGTTCGCCTTTTATCGCATCTTGCTGTTGCAGATGTTTTTTTCGATTAGCTAGATAGTTCATTTCAAGATCATGTATTTTCCCTTTAGTCATGACATCTACAACCTCATTTAATTGGATTTTTGAGTTCAATTTTGGGAATTGCTCGTAGAAAATCGATTGCTGATTTTGCGGTTTTCCCTTCAAACCCTTTTTCTAATTGATCTATAAGCGTCTTAGAATAATAATGATGAAACTCCTCACCAATCGTTTCTAATTTTGGCTCTAATTCGTTCCGTAGCGCCTCCACTTGCCTTTTCCAACTAGACATGATTGCTCTAATTGTAATGATTTCATCAAGCTTCATATATTCGGTGCCGTATTCATCTCTAAAAAGTCCGTTCGTCAAAGAATCATTATAATATACCATAAATCTTATATTTCTCCTTCCCATTGTTCATTTACTGAGAGATCAAATCCCTTTTGCTGATTAGGCAAATAACTCCCCTTGTTCTCTATCAATCTCTTCTAATTTCTCAGTTGCATAAAATAAAGTATCCGAAAATTTATATATCTTCTCTAAATACGCCTTCAACAATTCTCTGTTTAACTGTTCTTTCGATTCGTTCCAATTTCTTTCGAAGTCAAATTCAGATATTATAGCTTGAAATTCACTAAGATCTAAATATAATGTAATATTTGCTGCCTCTTTATAAGCTGAGTCTGTTAACACCTTAACTCTTTGTTTATACTCTTCTAATTGTTTCAACACTCTAGATACTTTATCATCTGATTCTATCCTAGAAAGATGAGATAGAGTTAAAATTAGTTCACTACGCAATTTAATTCTTTCAGGTCCATTTGTATACAACAGTTTTTCTTGTATCGATTGAATATTCTTTCTTCCCCAGGATATTACTTCTAACTTAGTTTCTGCGATTATTTCTTGATATTCTTTCATAAATTTAGAGTAATAAAGACCTCCATTTACTAAATGTGCGAGAAAATACCGGGAGTGTCCATTTCCTTCTATGTCAGAATTTTTACTATCTTCTTTTATCAATTCAATATATTTATTTAATAATTTGCTTAATTTCTCTCCTGCTTTTAAATATGCTGGGAAAAAATTCTCAGTCGCTTCCAATATCGTTCCATCCGAATAAACTCTATACTCTCCAAAGTCATGAGAATTAGGATTCTCGAACGTCGTTGCAAAATTAAACGGTACTATTACTTTCACTTTTCCTAATTGCTCATCAGTATTTCGATTTAACATTGAAACAATATCAAAAGGATTTACGTAATACGTTACTTTTTCATTAAGAATTTGAATTACTTCTTCAGAAACCCCAGATTTTCTTAGACTCTTTAGTGTATCTGGTCCATTTAAAACAACAATTTCCCCAATTTGGTCTAATTCTTCTACACTAAGATGAGCCGCTCCCTGTACAGAAGCAATCGACCCTAGAGAATGTCCTGTGATATTTAATTTTGCGTTAGGTGCTTTTTCTCGCAATTCTGCTAATTTTACATGTAGAGCCGCTTCAACTAATCGCCCTTGTATTGTATACTCATCATCCATCGTAAAAGGGTAGTTATTTCTGAGCCAATCATTCCATAAAGGCCCTACATTTTTTAGACTTGGGACGTCACTCCCCTTTACAGCTATGTAGGCGTTCTTCGTATCTGAGTTCAACTCAGGAGTGTCAGTTAAAAAATACGAATTGAAGCCTTCTATTTCGTCCGTAAGCAGGCCTTTCTTATACATTAACTCGATATTGGTAGAATTGTATCTTTCAGTTTTATCTTTATGGACATAAACAATTCCATTGTTTGGAAGGTTTTTACCTCCAGCTATATTAACCCCCGCTTCTTGAAAGTCTTTAGAAAAGTCTTTAAATACCGTATCTTGAATACCTATTAACATCTTATTATTTAAATCCTGATAAAAATTAAGCGGTCGAACTTCGTACGCAGATTGAGATAGATTCAGATAAATATTATTCAAATTATTCAAATTATTCATAATTATAAATTATCTTTCCTTTTCTAATTCTCGGCGGTTGATTCATTCTAATTCCAGATAAACTTGGAATGTCATCATCCTTTTCCATCAGAAAATCCACAACAATTACAGTTTGGGGATTATCATTAAAAACTCCGTAGACTGATAAATTATAACCAATAATGGCCACTCCATTACTCCCTGCTATCACTTCTAATGTGTCCCAATCAAATTGAATAGTTTCAACTTTTGGATATCTTGAATGCACCCACGCAACAATCTCTTCTTCATGTTCCTTCAACCACGCTAACCGCTTATCTTTTGCTGTCGCAAAAATCGTATTCTCTCTCCAGCTTGGATTGATCACGTTGAGCGCTGTCACGCCGCCCACTGTTAGTAACAACAGGACACTTAATGTAATGGCTACTTTCTTTTTCATCACTATCCCTCATTCCCCTTTAGTAATTCCATCCTTCGAAATAAAGAAATCTTTTAATTACTCATACGGTTTCCAAACCCCATCACTTTTTATAAGTGGTGGATTATTCATACCCATTTTCGAAACACTTGGAATACTGTCTTTATTGTCTAATTTAAAATCAATGTGCAATACTGTCTCCGGCATGTTATTAAATTTACCCCGGACCGACAAGTTATATCCAACATTCATTACACCATTGCTCACTGGGCCAACTGTTAAAGTATCCCAGTCAAACTGGACGGTT
>CALALK010000174.1 GCA_937923125.1 uncultured Carnobacterium sp. | reverse complement strand
TTACAATTAGTTGGCAACGAAATGCATTTCGATGTCACTAAAGTAGTGAACAAAAACAATGTTGAAATGGGTAAACCAGTCGACAATGTTCGAAAATTAATCCAAACCATTGAATTCCCAGGAAACACATTAGTTTCTGTAGGTTCTAATAAACAAAATGCGAAGTTTGACGGGGCTCAAATGTCCACAAACACACATAGAGCAGGAGACTATCATTTAGACTTGAAGACAGGCAAGATGAATGATTACGCTTATGGCTTCATGTATGGATTTGTTTCTTCTAACGAATTAGCAGCGTCTGTTTGGAGTAACTCTCAATTTACTTACCAAGGAAATGACTTTGCACGTATAACTACTGCACTACAAAGAGTTGATGGCGTCAACTACATTGGTATCCAAAGCTCACCTTACTGGTACCAACGTGCTTATAAGAACTTAGTATTCCCTGAATACACATTAGACTTACCAAGTTCTAAAGTAGTCATTACAAAAGACTTAAACAAAGATAATGTTGTGGACTGGCAAGATGGTGCGATTGCATATCGTAATATCATGAATAATCCAAAAGGAGCAGAATCTGTTCCAGATTTAGTAGCGTATCGTATTGCGATGAACTTCGCATCTCAAGCGCAAAACCCATTCTTAATGACATTAGATGGTATTAAGAAGATTAACTTACACACAGATGGTTTAGGCCAATCAATCCTACTTAAAGGGTATGGTAGTGAAGGTCACGACTCAGGTCACTTAAACTATGCAGATATCGGTAAGAGAATCGGTGGCGTTGAAGACTTCAAGAAATTATTAGCTAGAGCGAAAGAATACGGAGCTAAAATCGGTATTCACGTAAATGCTTCTGAAACATATCCTGAATCTAAATACTTCAGCGAAGCAATCTTACGTAAAAACTCTGACGGAACATATATGTACGGTTGGAACTGGTTAGACCAAGGTATCAACATCGATGCAGAATATGACTTATCACATGGACGTTTAGCTCGTTGGAAAGAATTAAGAGAAAAACTTGGTGGCGACTTAGACTTTATTTATGTGGACGTTTGGGGTAACGGACAATCAGGAGATAACACTGCTTGGCCAACTCACGTACTTGCAAAAGAATTAAACGCTCAAGGATGGCGTATGGCCATCGAGTGGGGCTTCGGTGCGGAATATGACTCAACATTCCAACACTGGGCAGCTGACTTAACTTACGGTGGATATACACTGAAAGGAATTAACTCAAATATCACTCGATTCATCCGTAACCACCAAAAAGACTCATGGGTGGGTGACTATCCAAGCTACGGTGGTGCCGCTAACTATCCATTACTTGGTGGATATAACATGAAAGACTTCGAAGGATGGCAAGGTCGAAGCGACTACGAAGGCTATATTCGTAACCTCTTCGAAAACAACATTATGACGAAGTACTTCCAACACTACAAAGTCTCTAAATGGGTGAACGGAAACCCAGTTGCGATGAGCGACAACGGTCAAAACTACAAGTGGACTCCAGAAATGGAAATTGATTTAACAAATGACAATGGGGATGAAGTGAAAATTGTTCGTCAATCAAACGACCCTAACAGCCCAGACTACCGCAAACGTGTAACAACATTAAACGGTCGTGTTATTGAAAATGGCGGAAGCTACTTAGTACCATGGAACTGGGATGAAAATGGTAAAGCTTTAACAGGCGACAAAGAAAAGATGTACTTCTTCACAAATACTGCTGGAACAACTGAATGGACACTTCCAGAAGATTGGACTGGAGATAAAGTATACCTTTACCGTCTAACAGACCAAGGTAAGAAAGATGTTGTAGAATTAACAGTCGGCGCAGACCGTAAGATTCAAATTACGGGAGATGCGAACCAACCATATGTACTTTACAAAGCTCCTCAAGGCAAGAAGACAATGGTATGGAGTGAAGGACTACACATCTATGACCAAGGTTTCAACAGCGGAACATTAGATCATTGGGAAAAAACTGGTGACAGCGAACATGCTGAAATCGTGAAATCTCAAGGGGCTAACGAAATGTTACGTATTCAAGGAAACACTGAACGTGTGACATTGAAACAACGCTTAACAGACTTGAAACCAAATACAAGATATGCTGTTTATGTAGGTGTAGATAACCGAAGCGATGCACGTGCAGATATCACAATCCGTGTAGGCGACAAAGTAATTTCTAACTACACAAACAAATCAATTGCGAAGAACTATGTACAAGCACATGCGCATAACACACTTAAGAAGAATGCGACAGTGGATAATACAAGTTACTTCCAAAACATGTATGTATACTTCACAACAGGCGAAGATGTTTCTAACGTGACATTAGAACTTGGACGTGATGCAGATGCAGAAGCAACTTACTTCGATGAAATTCGTGTGTTTGAAAACCAATCTGTAATGTACAATGAAAAACACGACACAGGAAATGGTAAATTCAAACAAGACTTTGAAGAAGTGCCTCAAGGTATCTTCCCATTCGTAGTCGGCGATGTTGAAGGCGTACAAGATAACCGTACTCACTTATCTGAAAAACATGAACCATACACTCAACGTGGCTGGAACGGTAAGAAAGTTAACGACGTTATCGAAGGCAACTGGTCATTGAAGACAAACGGTTTATCAGGATATGACAAACTTGTTTACCAAACAATTCCACAAAACTTCCGCTTCGAAGAAGGTAAGACTTATAAAGTAACCTTCGATTATGAAGCAGGTTCAAATGGAGCATACTCATTCGTCATCGGTAATGGCGAAAACTCTCGTCGTAGTAAATTAACGAAATACGACTTAGAAAACACTTGGGAAAATTCATCAACTCCTAAGAAAGTAAGCTTCTATGTTACTGGTGAAAAAGGTGGAAATACTTGGATTGGTATTTACTCAAATGCGCGTGGTGCGGATACAAAAGGGGATTCAAACAATAACGAAATCAACTTCAAAGGTTATAAAGACTTCATGTTAGATA
>CALALK010000173.1 GCA_937923125.1 uncultured Carnobacterium sp. | reverse complement strand
TAACGAATGTTGGTACTCCAAAGTGATTTGAAATCCATGTTTCGTGTGGTGAACCGAAGTCATCCCCGTGTTCTAAGTGTTCGTAATCTGTATCTTCATCGCCTTCGTGCGCTTGTAATAAATCAATCGCTTCATCGTATGTGATACGTTTGAACGGTTCGCTAATATATTTCTTCAATAATTCAGTATCACGTTCTAGAGTTTCTAAAGCGTGAGGCGCACGGTCTAATACACCTTGAATTAATGCTTTCACATAAGCTTCTTGTAAATCTAATGATTCATCATGTGTTAAGTATAAATACTCAGCATCCATCATCCAGAACTCTGTTAAGTGACGACGAGTCTTAGATTTTTCTGCACGGAATACAGGCCCAAAGTCGAATACACGACCAAATGCCATTGCTCCTGCTTCTAAGTATAATTGACCAGATTGTGTTAAGTACGCTGGATCTCCAAAGTAATCTGTTTCGAATAATTCTGTTGAATCTTCTGCCGCATTTCCTGAAAGAATTGGGCTATCGAATTTAATGAATCCATTTCTATCAAAGAACTCGTATGATGCATAAATAATCGCATTACGAATTTCCATAATGGCATGTTGTTTTGTTGAACGTAACCATAAATGACGGTGGTCCATTAAGAAGTCAGTACCATGCTCTTTTGGAGTGATTGGATATTCATGACTCTCCCCGATTAATTCGATATCTTTTACTAATAACTCATAGCCTAATTTAGAACGAGTGTCTTCTTGAACAACACCTGTTACAAATACAGAACTTTCTTGAGTTAATCCTTTTGCTAATTCAAACGTTTCTTCACTTACGTCCGCTTTTACTACAATCCCTTGGAAATAAGCTTTTCCATCACGTAATTGTAAGAACGCGATTTTACCGCTAGAACGTTTATTGGTAACCCAAGCACCAATTGTAACGGTTTGTCCAACGTAATCTTTTGCTTGATTCATTGTTATAGTTTTCAAAATATCACTCTTCCTTTACTTATATGATTCAATAAATTCCTTAATTCGATTAGCGGCTTCCCTTAATTCCTCTTCGCTATTGGCACAGCTGAGTCTTAGGAAACCATTGCATCCAAAGTTCTCTCCGGATACTGTTGCAACACCAGCCTCTTCAAGTAGTTTTAGGGCAAACTCTTCTGAAGAAGCAACGCCTACGATATGCATGGCTACTTTCACATTCGCGAATAAGTAGAACGCTCCTTTAGGCTTCTCACACTTAATTCCTTCTATGTCGTTTAATAATCCATGGAATAAGTCAATTCTTCTTTGAAACTGGTCGCGCATTT
>CALALK010000172.1 GCA_937923125.1 uncultured Carnobacterium sp. | reverse complement strand
TCACACAGATTAAGATGGATTCGAAACGATTACGCACTTCTTTTAATGTTAATCCAGCTAATGGAGAACCATCGTTAATTTCTAATTCAATCAAGCTAACACGGTTTCCCGCAAAAGTTTCCACACTAAGTGCAGATGGATATTTAAAGTTTTGCGCAATATCGCGAGCAGCAGAAAGCTCTGGGTTGATTAATAATGAGATTCCAAGGCTTTCACGAATCAGATGCAATTGTTGCGAATATTCAGGGTTACGTACACGCGCAACTGTATATTCTGCTCCAATTTTCTTCGCTAGAATAGATGCGATAATATTAATTTCATCCATTTCAGTTACAGAAATAAAGATGTCGCAGTTTTCCACTCCAGCATCCACTAGAATGTCATAGCTTGCACCATTTCCGCAAATCCCCATGATATCGAATTTGTTCATTAATCGATCA
The DNA here is from genome assembly GCA_937923125.1 of uncultured Carnobacterium sp. Lineage (GTDB taxonomy): Bacteria > Bacillota > Bacilli > Lactobacillales > Aerococcaceae > Granulicatella. The sequence goes on along the minus strand of CALALK010000172.1, from coordinate 2,979 downwards.
ATTAAATCTTGGTTTTGGTCAATTAAGACGATATCATTTTCTTCAGTTGAGAGTTCTTGGCAGATAACTTCGCCGACTTTCCCCCCACCGACAATTACAATTTTCATTTTGTTTCCTCCACATAGAAAATTCTATACCTCACTATTTTACTCTCCTGTAGATAAAAGGTCAAAGTTTATCTAGTTTTCCACATGATGAAACCATGGTACACTAGGGTCGGAGGTCATTATGAACGAACACGAATTACAACAATTAACCCAGGAAATCTCGCGAAGCTCTTTTCACCGCGAATTCACGCACAAAATTACTTATAACAAACGCCTGCGTTCCAGTGGTGGTCGCTATCTTCTAAAGACGGGTAATATCGAGATAAATCCCCTTGTCGAACAAGAACTGGGGCTTGAAGCGCTCGTTGGCGTCATTAAACACGAACTCTGCCATTATCACTTGCATCAAACTGGTGGCGGATATCGTCACAGAGATGCTGACTTTAAACGTCTGCTTCATCAAGTGGGCGGAAGTCGCTTTGTCGAACGCATGAAGGAGCCCGCCTTCCTATACGAATGCGTAGACTGCCATCACCGTTATCCACGAATGAGAAAAATGAACACGAATCGCTATGTATGTGGAAAATGTCGTGGAAAATTAATCCTTTTAGATTGAAATTCCGCCAAACATTTGATAAACTAAAATAGTTCTGCGGTCGTGGCGGAATGGCAGACGCGCTGTCTTGAGGGGGCAGTGGGTGTATACCTGTGCGGGTTCAAGTCCCGCCGGCCGCATAAAGATAACGAAACACCCTAGATGATGGTCATCAAGGGTGTTTTTATGCATGTAAATTAAAATGAGTTTGTGGTGTGAGTGCTTTTGCTCACATCCTGATAGTTGAACTCGAAAAGGCAGAAACGACGTCCACTTCGACAAATATCCGCACGACTGCAAGCAGTCCCTTGCGTTATTTGTCTCCAGTGATTCGTTTCTGAACGCCTTTTCTCGTATCCTGTTAGTTGAACTCGGGCTCACAGGACTGACGTCCACTTCCTGATATGTCCGCACGACTCGTTTCGAGTCCCTTGCGGCATATCAGTCCAGTGTTTCAGTCCTGAGCGTTCGCCCTCGTATCCTTGTTAGAACGGTCTTTTACTTTTGTTTTCGTATCCTAATAGGATGTCTGGGAATTCTTGGCTTACTGCGTAGAAGAATGGTTGTAGTAAGTCATCTGTTTCGTCCCCAACGTTTTTAATGAGTAGAGACGTTTTCTTTCTACGGTATGATTTGTCGTTCGTTAGAACGATTAATTGAGAAGTACGGCTAACAGTCATTCCGTATGATTTTTGAGTGTAAACGTAGTGGTAAATTCGTTCAGCTTTTGTTAAGTCGTATACTTGGAAATTCTTGTATGTCGCAAGTAGGTGGTGTTTGTATAAAACGATTCCTAATTGATTATCAACATAAGTAGCATCTTCTAATACAGAATCCATAGAGTAGTTTAATTCTGGATAAGCACTGTATAATTCGTTATACGCTTTGTCTTCCCCTTTACGTGTTGCGAAAGCACTGTAGAAGAATACAAGAGCAATAATACCAGCGATACCAGCAACGATATATGCGAATTGACGATCTTTGTCAAATTCGTAAACAGAAACGTAATATTCTGTTTCTGCTAGTTTTGAAACTGTCTCATTTTCGCTAATCAAATCTTTAAAGTTAATAGTGTAGTCACGGATGGCGCCGTCTGCACCTGATTTACGCATCTTAGCAGCAACGATCACTGGGGTATCTACATCAGCAGATTTAATTTTATCAGCTAATTTATCTCCTTTTTTAATTTCGATAGTTGAATAACCGTAATCATCCGTATCTACTCCTGAAAATTCGATAAAATAGAGGTCTGTGTCACTTTCTTTGACACTTCCGATAGAATCAGGTTGAGTGTACGTAATTTTAACAGCTACCGTTTCTTCGTCTTTCATTGTAGAAGTACCAAAGATTTTACCTTGTTTGTATAAGTTGTCGGCAGTTTGATAGAACTGGAAGTATCCTAGCGCGCCAAGAGCAACGATGATAGAGAGAACTCCAGCGATGATTAAGCCGATAATAGTTTTAGTACTGCGTTTTTCAGTCATGATTATTCTCCTTTAAAATAGGTTGTATGATAGATATAATATACCACAAACAATTTTGAACTGCAAAATAAATTTTTCACTTTAATGGAGAGAATTTATTTGGGGTGTGCATAAAAAATCCGACCCGCATTGCGAGTCGGAGGGTGGGTGTATCAATCTTGAAGATCTCACATCCTGTGTAGTTGAACTCGAAAAGGCAGAAACGACGTCCACTTCCCAGAATAGCCGCACGACTGCAAGCAGTCCTTTGCGTTATTCTGGTCCAGTGATTCGTTTCTAAGCGCCTTTTCTCGTATCCTTAAAATGGTCTATTATTTTCATATCCTACTGCGACGTTAGGGAATTCTTGGGCCACAGTTTGGAAGAATGGTTGTAAGAAGTCATCGGTTTCTTCCCCAATATTATGAATGGCAATCTTCGTTTTCTTACCACGGTATGATTTGTCATCTGATAAGAAGATAAGGAATGAATCAATGTTTGTTGTCACTCCATATTTCTTGTGTGTTACTTGGTAGTGGTAAACGCGATTTGCTTTTGTAATGTCGTATACTTCTAAGCCGCTCCAAGTAGTGAAGAAGTGGTTCTTGTAGATGTATACAAATGTTTCGTCGTCGGCATAAGTCGCATGTGTTTTTAATAAATCCAAGTTGTCACGTAATTCTGGGTAAGCAGCGTAAATTTCATCGTAAGCCGCACTAACTTTTTTACGTTTCCAGAAGGCTAAACCAACAAATACAAGACCTGCGAGTGTAAGACCAGCAGCGATGATTAATTGAGTTTTTTGAGTAGATGATTTGTCAGAAATAGATAAGTAGTCTCTATATTCAATCTCTTGTTCAACTAAATTATAGCT
>CALALK010000171.1 GCA_937923125.1 uncultured Carnobacterium sp. | reverse complement strand
ATTTTCGCAACTCTATATTTCTTTCCTTTATAAATTCCGTACATAGCTATCTCCCTTTTTACTAAGCATTTCTGTCTTTATTGATTTTTGTTTGAGTTTAATCTGAGACCGTTTCTCCAAAATATAAGCCTTCTGCATTTTCAATAACAATCGAATAATAATACCCACGATTACTATTACTTCCGACTAACGACACACTCAGCGAATCCGAGTCCCCTAACCCTAAAAAGGAATTGATGATTTCATTTGTTACTTTGTAGCGTAGTTCAAAATCACCATTCATCATACTATAGGACTTTTCTTGTAAATCTAGCTTTGATAATACATCCCGATTTAAGGTCAATTTCTCAAATAAGAAGCCTCGGTACGGCCAATATGCTGCATCACTCTCATTGGCAAATTGATACTTCCCATCTTGATACTGAAAGTTTGTTTCAAAGATTTTTTCTCTACTTTTGTTTTCAACCTTTGAGATAGTGCCAATAATAGGCTCACCTTTATTTGTAGCTACTAATTCAACATGTATGATATAAGCTTCATCTTTAAAAGATTGTTTTATCTTAAATCCATCAGGAAATTGCTCAAACAAATCCTCTAATCTTTCTGTTGGATACACGCGGCTCATTTCTGTTCCGATACGCTTTTCTAAATACGCACGATTATTTCTTGGATTGCATCCAAATGATAGAAAGAAAATTCCACCCAGTATACATGCGTATATTAATTTCTTAAAATTCATCCTTAATCCTCACTTTATGAGCTCTTAACTATTGTTAGCTAAATTATATCATTTGCAGTTCATTCATTCGATAGTTTTCCTAACAAAAACAGCTCAAAAGCGTTCTAACTTCTGAGCTGCCCTGTATTTTTTCTAACTGAAGCTGATTAGCCTCTTAATTTGCCGTTTTGGCCAAGGTTTTCGGCTTTAATTTCTTGAATAATGATATGAATGTGTTCTGTTGGAGCGCCAGTGTGTTTAGAGACCACTTCTGTCACTTCTTTGACAAGGGCTTCTTTTTGTTCACGGCTTCTTCCTTCGATCATTTCAACATGAATAAATGGCATGGTTGTGCCTCCCTTCGCTTAAACTAGTTTATATAGTTGCTCTTTGGTTCTATTCTACTCCTAAATGGGAGGGGGTGCTAGCAAGAGCCTCACACCCTGTGGAGTTGAACTCGGGCTCACAGTACTGACGTCCACTTCCCGTAGTATCCGCACGACTTGTGCCAAGTCCCTTGCGTTACTCCGGTCCAGTGGTTCAGTCCTGAGCGTTCGCCCTCATATCCTATACTTTTCTATTAAAATTTTCATGGTTTTGTTTGAAAAGAGCACGGTGAGGATGGCGGTATTCAATGGGAGTGTGATCATATTTTTCAGGATTCGCAGTGGCATAATGACGGCGAAGGCTTTTTGCGTCATCATATGCACCCAGATTGAATTTAATCCGAGGTTACAGAAGATGGTGACGAGCAATACTGTCATAAAGATTTGTTCCCATCTGAGTGGTCTCTTATATAAGAAGTATCCGTAGATAAGTCCTCCGACAAGGGCTGTGAAGGTGTATCCGATGAAGAATTGTCCAGGCTCTCCGCGGAAGAAGTTTCCGAGGATATCGACTAGGATTCCCACAAGTGCTGCACGCCATGGTCCAAGCATCACCCCTGCGATGGCTGCTCCGATAAACCCGAAGCCGATTTGTACGTAGAGGCCGAATTTAATTGTCGGCAACATTTCCATCACAAGGCGAATGGCTACGACCATCGCCATCACTGTAATATCCAGTGTTCTTTTTCGATTGTATTTCTTTGTATTTTCCATATTAGCATCTCCTTTACTTGTAAAGAGTTGCTCCATTTAACTACTTCTATTTCTAGTGTTGTTTAAATGCAGCGAATGCGACTAAATTACCGCAATGTTTCCATTTTCGTCCCAGTGGCAACATTCCATCCGCCGGGCACTTAACGCAATAAAGTCTACTCTGATTTTAGGTTCTAGAAAATTTAGTTCCTACTTTCCATGAATCTCCTTTCTTACTCTTGGTTAGAATACCTGTCCTTTCTTGTTGCGTCAAGCAAACATGATTTTTCTTCGTTTAAACCGTTCAAACCTGAATGAAAACTTGCTCCCAATATTTTTCATAACTTTTATTAAATATTTCACTTAAAATTTATATAATGTTTAAGATTGATACCGTTTTCCCCAACGTGTATAATATTATTAACTCTCTTTAGAAATAGAAAGGTTAGACAATGAGCAATGAACGTTATTTAATGATGGAATCCGATATTAAGAGCTTATCGTTTCAATTGGAATCTATCACAAAATCTAAATATGACAGCGACTGGCATAGTACGCTCCATACGCACCCTTTTACGGAATTATTTTACGTTGTAGACGGAAAAGGCGAGTTTAATATTCAAGGCCAACGTTTTCCTGTAAAAGCAAACGACTTTGTCATTATCAATCCGCAGGTAGAACATACAGAATTATCTTCTCCAGATGAACCGCTGGAATATATTGTGTTAGGCATTAAAGGGCTCTCTTTCTCAAACTTAACGCCTGTCTCAGAAGGTGGACATCCATTTTCATTCTTCAACTTGCGAGATGAGCAAAAAGACATCTTGCGTTATTTGAATGCGATGGTACAAGAGGCCACTTCCCAATCGATGAGCTATGAATTAGTGTGCCATAACTTATTAGAAATCTTATTAATTAAAATTTTGCGTCACCAACACTTCGACCTTGAAGTCGGCAAACAAAGCAAGGCGACAAAGGATATTTCGTTTATCAAACACTACTTAGAAACGTACTATCACGAAAGTATCCAGCTAGAAGACCTCGCTTCCATGACGCACTTAAGCCGATTCTATATTTCTCACAGCTTTAAGAAAGAAATCGGCATGTCTCCGATGGAATATCTCATTGACATTCGTATTAAAGAGAGTAAAATCTTACTACGAACAACCAATTACTCGATTTCACAGGTGGCGGATATTGTTGGGTTCACGACTCCAACGTATTTCTCAAAACAATTCCGTAAGAGTACGGGAATTTCGCCAACGGATTATCGGGAACAATTCCAAGGAGTTAAACCATGATTAGACAACCAAAGCGAGATGAGAGACGACAAATCATCCCGCTCATTGAACTGATTATGCAAGATATGGAACTGCCGATTCTGGAACATACGAGCCCGGAAATGCTCTACGCGATGCTAGAAGAAGCCATGCTCGACGACCAGTTTCGCTACGGTCTGAAGAACACGCTTGT
>CALALK010000170.1 GCA_937923125.1 uncultured Carnobacterium sp. | reverse complement strand
GTGTCTCCAGTATTGAAGATTTCCTGTTGTTCGAGAGCCACTTTCCCGATTTTACCAGCCATGGCTTGCCATGTTTTTTCATTGGCATAAATTGGAATGTGGTACTTACGAGCCAGAACCCCAATCCCTTTAATATGGTCGGAATGTTCGTGGGTAACCAGAATGGCATCCACATCTGAAATGGAGCGGTCAATCTTCTCCATTTGCGCAGTAATGGCTTTACCAGTGAGTCCACAGTCCACTAATATTTTTTGTTTTGGCGTTTCGATGTAAGTAGCATTTCCCGAGCTACCACTCGCGAGTAAACTCACTTTCAAACCTGATTCTTGCATGTTTATTCCCTTCTTATTGTTGTTGTACACTTTGCGTTACTGTTGTGTTATTCGTTGTTGTACGCTGCGTTTGCGTATTCGTTGTTTCTAACGTTTCATTGGCTAATACTGTCCCATGAATTGCATCCACACGACGCGCAATTAATTGTCCGTCAGCTTGGCGAATTTCAATATACCACGCAGGTGAGTAAATTGAAAAATCTTTTAATACAAGCGATTGATAGTAAGATAATTTCACCGATTGAACGGTGGCCTTCGACGAAATTCGTCCGGCTAAGTAAAGAATCTCAACCGCCTTTTGAGCCGTAATCAATTCACGCTCTTTCCCAAGTACTTGCACACTTCCCGCATAAGTCTGTTCATAGCTTACGACTTGGTCATTGGCATTAATCGTAAAGATGATTTGACTCGAGCCATCCATAATCGTTAACTTATCTGCTTTTTGTGTATAAATCACTTTGTGGGTTGTCGGATTATAGGATGACCATGTGTATTGCTCTCCAAAAGCCACTTGATTATTTTCAACGATTTTTGTTAAATCGGCAAAACTATCTGCAGATACAGAGCCACTTAAGTCTAATTGAATAGGCGTAATGAATTGGCCATTAATGACACTTTTTTCAACCGTCACGACTTGGTTTGGTAAACTAGAGAGTTTTCCGTCAGTGGACTCTGGTGTCACTTGTACAATCGGAACGGCTTCTACCGTCGCATTCAGCGTTGGTAATGTAATTCCGTCTAGCTTCATTTGGTCGATGACGTTAATACTTGTATTCAACGGATTTTTCGTGTCGTTTCGTTTTTGCCACACTAATCCGAATAAGAATAAATCGAGGATAAAGAAGCAGACGATGAGAACGACTGCGCTTCTCTTAAAATCCATCTGCGTCACCTCCCGTTGTTGTCGGTCCATTCGCTGGTTCTGTTTGACTCTTCTCGGCTTTTAATTCAGCCAGAGTCTTCCAAGTACCATTCTTTTTAATGTACCACGTTGGCGTAAACTCAACAATTTGTACACTCTCACTACTGATCGTCCATGAATATCCGATACGAATATCTTCAATTTCATTCATAACAAATCCTTCGTTCAACAATTCAGTGACAATCGTCTTCCCACCGACAACCATTACCTTCTTACTTTTTGTCGGTAACGGCGTTTGTGCAATCAGTGATGAGGTTCTCATTTTCTCGATTCCTGTTGAATTGACCTTTATTTGCGTGAAACCTTCTTTGCCACTGGATAAGATTGGATAAGAATCCACGTAACGAACATATTCAACGAGATTATTATTTAAATCTACCGAGAATAGACTCACGCCCATTTGCCAGCCTCCAAGACGTTTCATCTGGCCGAAAGTTTGCGTTAAGTTATTAGTATATAGTAACGTTTCCTCTCCTGAGCGGTTCTCGAAGAAAGTGACCACATTTGTCGTACGGTCTAATTTCAATTGCGATAAATTATCATTGTATACAACGGTCTTTCCGTCTCCACGCGTACGAATTTCTGATTGATTCGTAAATAACTGAGTAATATAGAAACTCATTGGAATCTGCTCGATTAAATAGGCAGACTGTTCCACATTCAAATTATCTTGTTCGACAAAGAATTGTTTTGTTTTTCCACGATACGATTCAACTTCGTAAAAATCACTATCCGCGTATAATCCCTCTAATGATGTTTTGAAACTTTCATTTACTTTAGCACTGTAGAGTTGTTTCGTGTCATCATTGATAAAATAAGCAGTAGAAGGATCATCTGTGCGAATCACAATACGAGAAAAACGATCATTATTTAAGTCGTCCATATTTCCATCAAAGAATCGGTTCACAATTCCAAATGAATGCAATCCATCAAATAAAATCTGAATTCTGGCTTCACGTAAGACGAGATTTTCATAACTAGTCTCGTCCATGACTTCTAAACGCGTTAAATTCGTAAATTGTTTATTTAAGTGTGCATTGACTTCCTTCATAATGGCAGCACTGCTCGTCATTTCGAACTTATTTTTGTTCGTTAGAACCATTCGAGTTGGTCTAAACACATCTTCTGTTGTATAAGTTGCACGAACTTGCACACCTGTATCTTGTGTCGTTGCGACATTATTATTTTGCTTTTGATTCGTAAAGAAATCAACCGGACGTACTACGATGAGATACGTAAACACAAAGCTAATGGCCATTAATACAAAGAGCGCCGTTAGCATTGCTCGATAACGTTTAAAATTCATCCCATTCACCGTCCTCTTCAAATGGAACATATGGTAGAGAAACAAAGAAT
>CALALK010000169.1 GCA_937923125.1 uncultured Carnobacterium sp. | reverse complement strand
TTGTGTATTTCTTCCTTGTATTAGCTTCTGGAATTGGCTTTATCCTCTTCCCACAAGACTACTTACAAGGTTGGCAAATAGCACTCGGCTTCGGGCTCTCAATGGGAATCTTGTATTGTCTCATTTTAATAGGACATGGAAAAAGAACACATCACAAATTCCTGATTTCATTTGTGGTGATTGAACTACTATTAAACAGCATTATCACCTTATCTAGACTTGGGTATGTAATGAATTCTGAATTCAGTGCGTATCAATCGTCATTAGCAAACTGGTCTACTGGTTTACGCCCTGCAGAAAATGAATTCTATCGCAGCGAGAAAACGATTCTTCGTTCGAAAAATGATAGTCTTCAAGTCCCAGCATATGGCGTATCCCATTTTTCATCCACCTTTGAAAAGGAAACAGAACGATTCTTTGAAGCGATGGGTGTTCGTCAAGGAACTGCCTATGTGAACTACAGTAATGGCACGCTCTTAACGGATGCTTTACTGGGAATCAAGCATACCTTTATCGAAACCACAGGGGCCACTTATAATGAGAGGTGGGAACGAAAAGACTTGGAAGATTTACCAACAATCGAAACCTTTAACGAAGGACACGTTGTCACAAATACAAATGCTCTCTCAATTGCTTATCCGATGAAAGCAATCTTGAAATCAATGAAGGTGCCAACAAATCACCCTATTACGATGCAAAACCAATTGGCGAACGCGCTTAGTGGAACAACGAGTCCGAAGAATATTTTCACAAGAGTTTCTTATGAAACGACTTTCGAAAATATCATCGGTTCCCCTGTCGTGTATCAACGAATTCAAGTTGAGGACAAGACTCAATATGGTACGATTACACTCACCTTTACTCCTGAAACCGATGATCCGATTTACTTAGAAATGGCGGGAACGATGGGTGAAGAAGACTTGGAGATGATGCTAAATGGTGAACCTTATGCTTTTTATCCGATCCAATCAAAACCTGTGCTTTTAAGTATTGCTAAGAACCAAAAAGGCCAAATGCAAACACTTCAGATGATCGTGAAGTCGGACGGCTTTGATTTTTCTAAACTCAATCTCTACTCACTCAACACTTCTCTGTTAAACGAACGATTGGAACAAACAAAAGCACAAGAGTTAAAACTAGAAACCTTCTCGGCTACTCATTTTTCAGGAACAATGACAGTCTTTGAAGACTCGACCGTTCTCACAACGATTCCTTATTCAACAGGATGGAAAGTTTGGGTAGATGGGCAAGAAGTGGAAACCTACAAGATTCTTAATAGCCTGCTTGGGTTTACAATTTCCAAAGGGACTCACCAAATCGAATATCGTTATACAACCCCATTCTTACTGGAAGGAAGCCTTGTGAGTATCGCTTCTCTTCTATTATTGATTCTCGCTTTAGTAAAACGAAGACAAAAAAAGACCGATGCTTCTTAGGAAACATCGGTCTTCGTTATTTACTGATTATTTAGCAGCTTCAAAACGACGAGCTACTTCATCCCAGTTTACAACATTCCAGAATGCTGAAATGTAGTCTGGACGACGGTTTTGGTAGTTTAGGTAGTATGCATGTTCCCATACATCTAATCCTAATAATGGAGTTTTACCTTCTGATAGAGGGCTGTCTTGGTTTGGAGTAGAAACAACTTCTAATTTTCCGTTAGAAAGAACTAACCAAGCCCAACCTGAACCAAAGCGAGTAGCTGCTGCTTGAGCGAATGCTGCTTTGAATTCGTCGAAGCTTCCGAATGCTTCGTTGATTGCTGCTAATAAAGCACCTTCTGGAGCTTTTGCACCATCAAGAGATAATTGAGTCCAGAATAAGCTGTGGTTTGCATGTCCACCACCGTTGTTGCGAACGGCTACACGGATATCTTCAGGAACAGCGTTTAAATCGCTAATTAATTCTTCAACTGTTTTTTCGAATAATTCAGGGTGTTTTTCTACCGCTGCGTTTAAATTTGTAACATATGCATTGTGATGTTTGTCATGGTGGATTTCCATTGTACGTGCATCAAAATGTGGTTCTAATGCGTCAAACGCATATTCTAATTTTGGTAATTCATAAGTCATTACTAAATTCCTCCTAAAATTAAATACAGTTATGAAAACTGTTTCTTTCTTCATTCATCATACCACCCACCAAACACGATACGCAAAAATTATGCCCACTCTCCCAAATCCCCCAAGCGTGTTAATTTATGGTATAATAATCCCGCTACATAGAGAAAGAAAAGAGATGAAAACATGAAATTTACAGATTACGCATTACAGCCTTATTTGCAAAAAGCATTGGCTGACTTAAAATTTACACAACCAACACCTATTCAAGAACGCATCATCCCTCTTTTATTAAAAGGAGAATCAGTGATTGGTCAATCGCAAACAGGGAGCGGAAAGAGCCATAGTTTCCTATTACCACTCATCAACAAAATTGACCCTAGCCGTCAAGAATTGCAATTAGTGATTACTGTTCCAAGCCGAGAACTCGCAGAACAATTAACCGCTGTTGCTTCACAACTCATTTCATTTAGTGATACAGAAATCTTATTAGAAAAATGTATCGGTGGTACTGATAAAAAACGCCAAGTTGCAAAATTAACGCAAACGCAACCACATATCGTGATTGGGACACCTGGTCGTATTTTCGACTTAATGCAAGAGAATGCCCTCTTCGTTCAAACCGTTCAAATGATGGTCGTCGATGAAGCCGATATGACATTTGACTTAGGGTTCTTAGAAACTGTCGATGAAATCGCATCTCGTATGCCAGAAAACTTACAAATGT
>CALALK010000168.1 GCA_937923125.1 uncultured Carnobacterium sp. | reverse complement strand
CAACAGCCTTCCGAATTATCGGTTGCAAAGTGGAATCGTATGAATCGTAAAAACAAAGAGATTTTGGAACAATTACAAAAGAGTAAGACTCCTCAACATGAAAAAATTGAGCAGTTTGAAAAAGCCTTTAATGAATTGCAAGGAGTGATTGATCGTGCCAACAGTTAGAGATGTAGTAAGTCGTTTTGAAAAACGCGTGCCAAAGAGTCTTTCAGTCCCAAAAGATCCAATTGGACTTCATTTTGGAGATTGGAATCAAGAAGTGAAAGTAATCATGACAACGCTGGATATTCGTCCAAGTGTCATTGAAGAAGCGATTGCTAAAAACGTTGATTTAATTATCGCGCATCATCCGCCAATTTTTAGACCAGTGGCATTATTTGATTTAACCGTTCCACAAAATAAAATGTTTCAACAAATTTTGAAGCATGATATTGCGGTTTATGCTGCACATACAAACCTTGACGTAGTGGAAGGGGGAGTGAATGATTGGTTGGCGCAGGAGCTGTTACTATCTGATGTCACAGTGATGTCTCCAACTACGACGATTCCTTCTGTCAAAGTGGTTACTTATGTTCCTAAACAGGATCGCGAGAAAGTTCTAGAAGCGATGTTTGAAGCTGGAGCTGGGACAATCGGTGACAACTATAAAGAATGTGCATTCCAAAGCCATGGAGTTGGACAATTCACACCAGTGGATGGCGCGAATCCGACTATTGGTTCATTGAATCAGCGAGAATTCGTAGAGGAAGTGAAGTTGGAAGTTGTATGCTCAGAAGAAGTGTTAAGTGATGTTTTACGAAGCTTAAGAGCTGCCCATCCATATGAAGAACCAGCAATCGACGTCTTCTCATTGAAGAATGCAGGCAAAACATTAGGATTTGGTCGAGTTGGAAATCTTCCAAAAGAAATGACTGGGGAAGAATTTATCCATTTTGTTACTGAGCGTTTCAATTTGAAGGGGCTCCGTTATGTTCCTTCTCGTGTAAATCCAAATGGCCTTATTTCAAGAGTTGCCGTTATGGGTGGATCAGGTGGAAATTATTACATGGATGCACTTAGAAACGGTGCAGATGCCTTTGTAACAGGTGATATTTTCTACCATACAGCGCATGATATACAAGAGACTCCATTATTCTTAGTAGATGCTGGACATCATATTGAAGTGGTTTGCCGTAAACAATTAGCTAAATGGATTCATGAATGGAAAGAAGAAAATAATTGGGATGTGACAGTCATCGAAAGCGAAACTTTCACAGATCCATTTAAATTTTATAAAGCAGGTGAAGAAAATGCATAAAGAATTAACAGAACGTTTTATCCGTTACGTAAAGAAAGAAACTAGATCTGACGAAACAAGTCAAACAGTCCCAACTACGCCTTCTCAAACAGCGTTTTTAAAAGACTTAGAACAAGAATTAAATGAATTAGGATTCCAAGAAGTTTATTTGAATCCTAAAAACAGCTTCCTAACAGCAACAATCCCATCAAATGTTGACCATGAAGTACCAACGATTGGATTTATTGCTCACGTGGACACAGCTGACTTTGAAGCTAGAAATATTCAACCACAAATTCACGAAAACTATAATGGGGAAGCCATCGTCTTAGACGAAGAAGGAAAATACGTATTGGATCCAAAAGACTTCCCGAACTTAAAAAATTATGTTGGACAAACATTAATCACAACAAACGGGAAAACTTTACTAGGCGCTGATGATAAATCTGGTGTGACTGAAATCGTGACAGCAGGTGCTTACTTATTACAACATCCTGAAATCAAACATGGTAAAATCCGTGTAGCCTTTGGTCCAGACGAAGAAATTGGACGCGGTGCTGATTTATTTGATGTAGAGCAATTTGCATGTGA
>CALALK010000167.1 GCA_937923125.1 uncultured Carnobacterium sp. | reverse complement strand
CAAGGAATCGGAACGCTATTATCATTACAACCAGTTATTATGTGTTTATTATTAGCCGTTATTTTCTGTATGTTAATCGTTTCTCCGTTTACAACAGTAGGGATTGCCGTTGCGATTAGTCTTAGCGGTGTAGGTTCAGGGGCAGCAAACCTTGGTATCTGTGCGGCTGGGTTCGGTCTTGCGATTGCGGGATGGAAAGTGAATCCAAAAGGAACTGCGATTGCGCATTTCATCGGTTCTCCAAAAATGTCCATGGCGAATGTTTTAGCAAAACCAAAAATCTTATTGCCAATGATGTGTACCTCTGCTGTTCTTGGGGTATTAGCCGCTTTATTGAACATCCAAGGAACTCCTCAAAGTGCAGGGTTCGGTTTCAGCGGATTAGTAGGGCCAATCAATGCGTTGAACTTAGCAGAGGGCGGCTGGAGTGCGATGAATATCATTATTGTGGCGCTTATTTTCGTCGTTGCGCCAATCGCATTAAACATCGTATTCGTTCATTTATTTGAAAAAGTGTTAAAATGGATTCAACCAGAAGATTATAAATTAACGGTCTAATGAAAAGGAGAGTCAATATGAAAATCGCAATTGCAGGAGCAGGAGCAATGGGGTGCCGTTTCGGGTACATGTTAACAAAAACAGGGCAAGAGGTGACGCTGATCGACGAATGGCCAGCGCACATCGAAGCGATTCAAAAGAATGGATTGAAAGTCGTTAATGGCGACCAAACAGATACCATCGACATCAAGATTATTCGTCCAGAAGAAGCAACAGAAGAAGTAGATGTGGTAATTGCATTTACGAAGTCTATGAAATTAGGCGAAATGCTAGAAAAGATTAAACCAATTATCCACGAAGATACGAAAGTGCTTTGCCTGTTAAACGGCTTAGGACATGAAGACACAATGGCGAAATATGTTCCTCGTAAAAACATTATTATGGGGGTAACGATTTGGACAGCCGGACTTATCGAACCAGGGGTAGCGCGTCTTGGCGGAACTGGTACGGTAGAAATGCAAGCGGCGGACCCAAGTGGTGTAGCGATTGCTAAAGAATTAGTAGAAGTTATGGACAAAGCGGGCTTGAACGCAAGCTACAGCGAAGACGTTCATTTCTCAACATGGCGTAAGGCGTGCGTGAACGGTACGATGAACGCAACATGTGCAATCTTAGATGCAAACATCGGAGAAGTATTCGATACATCAACGGCAGAAGCGATTATTACGCAAGTGATTAGTGAGTTTGTAGCCGTTGCGGAAAAAGAAGGCGTGCATCTAGATCCAGTGGCGATGAAAGAGTATGTGTACAATGCTTCTAATAAAGTTCGTGGACACTATCCTTCAATGCACCAAGATTTAATCCAAAACCACCGCTTTACTGAAGTGGACTTCTTGAATGGATTTATTGCAAGAAAAGGGGAAGAGTACGGTATTCCAACTCCTTATTGTAAGTTGATTACAGAATTGATTCATGCAAAAGAAGATATTTTGAAAGTTAAATAATACCGCAATATAAAAGAACAATTTAAAGAATCAGTTTGTTATTGAAAGAGTCATAGTGGGGCACCGGTGAGGGCCTCGCACTCTTTCAAACCACTGATTCTTTTTTGTATCACCGAATAGTAAGAAAAAGAACACACAAAAAGGAGCGAGGCGACAAGCCTGTGCTCCTTTTTGTGTTTAGCGGTTGCGTAAATCTAGGGAGATTTATAGGAAATGTTCAACGATAATACGCACTGCTTCGAATGCGTTTTGAGATGCTTTTTCGAGTGTTTCCTCGAAAGTATCAGGGGCATCTCCACCCACATGGTCGCTCACGCCACGCACGTTCAGTACGGGTACGTTATAGAAGCTAGCCACTTGTGCAATGGGAGCAGCTTCCATATCGCTAGCGACGATGTCTGGTAATTTTTCGCGAATCGTACTAACGGCATCGACCGAACTCATAAACGAGTCACTGGTTGCGATAAAGCCGGTTTGAATGTTAAATCCACTCACTTTTTCGCGCAGAAGTTCGACAATTTTTCCGTGTAAATAAGCATCTACAGGATAGTCGGCTGGCATCTGAGGGACTTGTCCCCAGGCGTAGTCGAAGCCAGTTGCATCTACGTCGCTATAGGCGAATTTTGTAGAAACGATGACATCGGCCAAGTCGAATGCTGGATTAAAGCTTCCTGTTGTTCCGGTATTAATAATGATGTCAGGATGAATTTTGTCGCATAACCATGCAGCAGCGGCAGCGGCATTGGCTTTTCCGATGCCTGACTGTACAAGATATAAGTTCTCGTGTACTTCTAGGAGTCGGATAGGCCCTTTTTCAAAGACTACTTTTCCTGGTGCAAAATGCTCCTCGAATGGATGCAACTCTTCTTTCATCGCTGCAACGATAGCAATCTTCATGAATTATTTACCCCACACTTCAGAGATAGGTTTCTTCACTTCCACTTTTGTTCCTGCGAACTTGTCAGAAATGAATTTTTGGATTTCTGGGTCGTGATAGAGGTCCACTAATTTTTTGTATTCTTCTTTATCGGCATTTTCTGCTTTCACGGCAATCACGTTGATACTTGTGATCGTAGATTTGTCTGCTTTTTCATAGAAAAGAGAGTCTTTTAATACGTTTAAACCACCTTCAAGGGCGATTGTGTTTCCGATAGCGATTAAATCAGTGTCGTCTAATACACGTACGCTTGTAGTGTCATCGATCAGTAGGAATTCAAGGTTTTTCTTGTTTTCTACGATGTCGCTTGGAGTACCAGTGCCGTCTTTGAAGTCACTGGCTAGTTTGATTAAACCAGCGCTTTCTAATAAGCGTAGCGCACGAGTCGTGTTATATGGGTTATCTGGTAAAGCCACTTTCGCACCGTTTGGTAGGTCGTTTAGTGATTTTACCTTTTTAGAGTAAAGCCCCATTGGTTCAATATACGTAGTGCCAACTGGAACGAGTTTGTTTGCGTTGGCTTCGTTAAATCCTTTTAAGTAGCCGATTGATTGGAAGGCGTTGGCATCCACAGTTCCGTCTGCCACACTTTCGTTTAATGGCACACCGCCGTTAATTTCTTGTACTTCGATTTTTAGGCCTGCTTTTTTCGCTTGTTCAGACTCAGCGATGTATCTCCAGATGTCAGCGTCAGAGCCGACAGAAGCGATTTTGACTGTTTTAAGTTCTGACTCAGATGCTTTCGAACTTTGTGAGCTTTGTGAACTTGAAGCGTTGTTACCGCAAGCGCCTAAGACGAATGCAGCAGAAAGGGCGATTAGGGATTTAGCGATAGTTTTTAATTTCATATAGGGGTTTCCTCCAGTCTAGGTGTCTACTGTTTCTTACTGAATAACGATGGATTAAATAACTTTGCGAACGAATGGGTCAATGCTGATGCCTTGTTCTAATACTTGTTTGGCGTATTCTTTCGCGCCGAATAATGAATGGTCACGGTAGTTTCCGCATTGTACGGCAGAGACGCCTTGGATATCTTCGAATTGAATCTTTTCGACGATTTCTTCAAGTGTTGATTTTAATGCGCGTGCAATATCTTCAGGAGAACGTTCTTCCCAAAGGATTAAATGGAAACCAGTACGGCATCCAAATGGAGAGATGTCGATGATTCCTTCCAAGCGATCGCGTAGTAAATCTGCTAATAAGTGCTCGAATGTATGAACGACACCTGTTGGCATTTCTTGTTTATTCGGTTGTAAGAAACGGATGTCAAAGTTAGAGATGACGTCTCCTTTCTTACCATGTTCGTTTGCGATTAAGCGAACGTAAGGTGCAATCACCTTGTTATGGTCTAGTGTAAAGCTTTCTACTTCAGCCATGTTGATTTCCTCCTAAGTAAGTTTCATGAAACGAAAATAAAAAAGCCCGCACTTCTAGCGCTTGCTAAAAGGACGAGTTGCAGTCGTGGTACCACCTTTGTTCGCCTTCGGGGGAGAAGACCTTTCCGCATAGACGGATGATTGATAACGGGAGTACCCGGATTGTCTTAAGATTTCGGACAATCTGCTCAAAGATCATGTTCAAAAATAACGACTTGCTTACTCGCACCAACCGTAAGCTCTCTATGAAGTTTTATTTTTTACTCTTCTTTTCATTGCGTTTCGATATGTTATATAGATAGGATACTGGATAGTTTGTGAAAAGTCAATCTTAAAAACATACTTTTGGTTATAATTTTTAATTATAGTTCGTTATTCATGAATTATATAACTTAAAACAGATTTAAAACCACACATCGTTCGGATTTTGCTTAAAAATAGTTCCAGATGAGCCGTTCGGATTCTTTTTTACGCAAACAAGCTCTCTAGATTGGAAAGATTATAGAATACGATGTAATTTTTCATCATTTACGGTATACTATGGGTATCTATTAACAAATGAAGGGTGACAACAATGACATTATTAGATGTACAACACGTACAAAAAGTTTATCAAACACGTTTTGGAGCCGCTGAAGTGACTGCGTTAAAAGATATTAACTTCTCAGTAGAAGAAGGCGAATATGTGGCAGTCATGGGGGAATCTGGTTCTGGTAAAACAACGCTATTAAATATTTTAGCGACACTAGACCGTCCAACAGATGGAACCGTGCTTCTAAACGGAGAAGACATTCAAAAGATTTCAGATAAAGTATTAACGGAATTCCGTCGTGACCACTTAGGGTTCGTATTCCAAGACTTCAACTTATTAGAAACATTATCCGTGTATGACAATATGGTATTGCCACTTGTGTTAGCACGTCGTCCAATCGACGAAATGGAAAAGAAAGTTCAACCAATCGCTGAAATGTTAGGCATTGAGGACTTATTGAAGAAATATCCATATGAATTATCTGGAGGTCAACAACAACGTGTGGCAATCGGCCGTGCGATGATTACAGACCCAAGCTTACTCTTAGCCGATGAACCAACAGGGGCGTTGGACTCAAAATCAGCCAGCAATACATTAGACTTATTCGATAAAATCAATCAAAATGGACAAACGATTTTAATGGTAACACACAGTACAGTTGCCGCAAGTCGTGCCAAACGCGTTCTTTTCATTAAAGACGGCTTGATTTATAATCAATTGTAC
>CALALK010000166.1 GCA_937923125.1 uncultured Carnobacterium sp. | reverse complement strand
CCAGTGATGAGTGCTACTTTCCCTTCTAATTTTTTCATGGTGTTCTCTCCTTTACATGAACTTTTCTACATCTCCAGTGTACCTTTTTGAAAACGTTTTATCAATCTTATTTTCTATTCTATTGGGTTTTTCTCTGTAAAACTTCCAACTTTGTTCACTTTCAACCATTCACAGCTCCCTTTTCCCGCAAAAGAAAAACACCTGCAGCGTTTCCACTGCAAGTGTTTAAGTCTATCGTTTCTAGTCGAGCACGCCTTGTTCTTTTTTACGGCGTTCTTTGATTAAGTCTTTGACCGAGATGAGGACCACGGCTGCTAGAATCATCGCCATGCCGACAAAGTCAATCGCAAAGAAATGCTCGTTCATAATGAGGAAGGCGAAGAATACCGCAGAAATCGGTTCGACAGCGGCGATCAAACTACTCTTCACCGGCCCGATATAGCTCGTTCCTTTTAAAAACATCGTGTACGAGATAATCGTTCCAATGAGGATAATCCCTACAAGAGAAGCAATGATATCTAAGCTATACGTAATCTCCAGCGTTGTAAGGCCGCTCATCGGGAAGAGAATCACCCCGGCAATGACCATCCCTACTCCAATCACCGTCAGACTTCCGTACTCTTGAATGAGTTTAATCGGAAGCATGATGTAAATGGCATACGTAAATCCGCTAAAAATCCCCCAGAAGAGCCCGAGTGGCGTGACGCTCAGTTGATTGAGTTGCCCATGTGTGGCAATGATGAATGTCCCCAGAATTGCTAGGACAATCGACATCACTTCAGACGCAGTCGGTGTCGTGCGATTTTTTAAGCACATGTATACCAGAATAATCACTGGGCAGAGATACTGCAAGACGGTCGCGGTACCGGCATTACTGAGGTGAATCGCCTCAAGATACGTAAACTGGTTCATGAAGAGCCCGATAAATGCAAAGAGCGTAATCTTGGCGTAGTTCTTCTTTTCCTTAAAGAAGGCGACGAGTTGGCCACGGGTGAACGCGTAGCTCATCGTGAGCAGGCAGACTCCGGAGATAATGAGACGTAGGTCGGTCAGACTAAGTACACTCATACCGTGTGCCATCAAGTATTGACCGCAAGCGCCACTCATTCCCCAGGCAATCCCGGCAAAGAGCGTCATCAAGGTTCCTTTAATGATTTGATTTTTTGGTTGGTTTGGTTGTTCTGTTGTTTTCATACTCTCGATTATAGCACATCTACTAGCGTTTCTTCACGAGTTCAAGTGTTCCAATTTCAGATTTCCCATAGATTCACGATTTCAGTTCCCTGAAGCGATTCGATTATTGCAGTTCCATTTTATTCTTATGACAAAAGTGTGAATTTTATTTTAGGAAATTGCGCGTTCCACCCTTTTTTGGTACACTTAAAAAGGAAAAATTTAACCAAGGAGGTTTTTATGAAACTTACAGGTAAAGTCACACTCTTAACGGCTGCCCTATTCGCCCTTTCGGCACATGCGGTTGCTGCAGAGACGACACAAACCGAAACGACCGTTCAACCAACGACAGAAACAACAACGACTGCGGAAGGGACTCTTCCAAAAGATTCAAAAAACGACGTCGATATCCATGTGTATAAGCCAGGTGAAGAACCAAAATACACTGGTCTTTACAAAGCAGATGGTGAAACGTACTACCAAGTGGATAGTAAGCCAATTACAAATACATGGAAATGGCACGGAGGCCGCTGGTACTACTTTGGCGCGGATGGAAAGATGTTGAAATCAACCGTTACTCCAGATGGCTATCTTGTGGACATCGAAGGAATGCTCGTTAGTCCAGGCTGGAGCTACCAAGGTGGTAAATGGTACTATGCCCTCTCTGGCGGAAAAGTATTCCGTGGCGACTGGAAGAAAATCGGTGGCGTTTGGTACGCATTCCACAACAATGGTGTGATGTACTCTCACGAATGGAGCGGCAGCTATTTCTTAAAAGATAGCGGTGCGATGGCCGATAACGAATGGGTTTTCGACAGAAACTACAATAGCTGGTTCTATATTAAGCCAGGTGGTACTTACGCAAGCCGCGAGTGGAAAGGCGACTACTACTTGAAGGCTGGCGGCTATATGGCTAAGAGCGAATTCATTTACGATCCAAATTACAAAGCAACGTACTATTTAAAAGAAGATGGCGCCTATGTGAAGAATCAATGGCTTCAAATCAAAGGCAAATGGTACCACTTCCGTAAATATGGAGAACTCGATACAAATAAATGGATTGGTTCTTATTATGTAAAAGCAGACGGTATGATGGCCGAAAACGAATGGATTTACGATAAGAACTACGGTGGTAAATTCTATCTTCAAGGCGATGGTGTTTATGCTAGAAACATCGTTACAATCGATGGCAAAAAGCACGCCTTCCAAGAAAATGGATTATGGATTGCGGAAGTCCCTGCTCCTGTCAACTATGGTAACTACAAAAACGTGGTCTTTCTTGACCCAGGTCATGGTGGACGCGATCCAGGTGCCGTCTACAACGGACTTCGCGAGAAAGATTTAAACATGTCGATTTATCGTAAACTTAGAAGCGAGCTCGAAAAACTTGGCTACACTGTTTTAACATCACGCGACTCAGATGTGTATGTGGACTATGTTACTGAACGTTCTGAAATGGTGAACAAGACGGATGCGGATGTATTTATCAGTATCCACTTCAACGCAACAGGCGTTCCTGGGGCAAACCGTAGCGGTGTGGAAACATATATCTACGAACCAGATCCAGACATTACGCCTCGTATTAATAAAGTGGCGCATGACGACCCTACTCGTCTCAGCGAAAGTAAACGTCTAGCCGACAACATTCATAACTCAGTGGTGTCTGTTGCAGGGGCAAACGACCGCGGTGTTCGCGGGGCTAACTACGCTGTTCTTCGTGAAACAGTTAAACCAGCCGTTCTTTTAGAACTTGGGTACATGGATAGCCCTGAATACAAGAAGATTAGCGATGATAAATACCAAAACAAACTCGTTGAAGGGATTGTCACTGGTCTACGCAACTTCTATAAGACAGCTAAATAAACACATTAACGAAAAAGGTTGGCACTCCTGCCAACCTTTTTTGTGCTAATCGACTTAATAAGTGCTCTATTAAAATACTCTAGAACCTTCGGCTCGTAATTGTAATGATAACTGCTACACCGGGTTGAGCCTAAGGTCTCAACCCTAGCAAGCTTCAAAGAGCGGGTAAAAGTTGGAAACTTTAACCCGCTCTAATTCACATTGCTTGTTTGTCGCGGTTATCATTACTATTACCCAAAGGTTCTTCGTATTTTAATAGACTTAAGAAACTCTATTTCACTCAATTTCGCCTTAATAACCTCAAAAATTAGTTTCTCTGCTGCTGAAGACTTTTCCTCTTTTCGTTATGCCCACCGTTCGAATGATACTCGCTCAAAGTTTCACTTTATAATCATTCCAGTTAATGATAAAATGTAGGTAACAACTTTTAGGAGGTAACTCTATGTTTTGCAAGACAAAGAAGATGCTTTTCGGATTCTTGGCATGCGCTACTCTACTCTTCGTTGCAGGTTGCCAGAACCAACCGTCAGAGTCTAAAGCACAAAATACACCCCAACAAGAATCATGGGAATGGACTGAACAACCATTAACGATGCAGAAGATTCTCTTGGCAATGAATTTAAATACACTTGTTTCCGCATATGCGGTAGAAGACTTCAATGACGTAAAAATGACGCTCGATATTCATGAAAATACGGTCGAATTGAAGTATCATCTGAACGCGAAAAAAATTTACGAGGATCAATACAAGGGCCTCCAACTGAAATCTCCAGATATGGATACCTATGTAAAAAATAATTTTGATGCGTTCAAAGAGGCTGCAAAGAAATATCAGCACGCAAAGGTGACCACAGATGATGCGAACTTATCCTACGACTACTCTTTAACAGGTGAAATTAACAAGGAAAAACATACGATTACCTTCCCTGAAACACCGACTTTCTTAAAGGCACTTGTCATGGGAATTGGCATTGACCCATTGAAACCTATTACTTATAACTACACAGTGGACGGCAATCAAATGACGCTCTTTATTGAAGGCGATATTCAAGAAGGCTATCCACGAGAAATGCGTATTCGTTTCAATCGATTAGGCGGACAATAAGAAAGGAGTGGCAAACATGAAAAAATTTACGTTATGGATGGTTTCCCTCTTCTCTCTAGTGTTCATTGCAGGATGCGGAAACGAACAACAACAAGTACAACAAACACAAAGTCAAACGCCAACTACAGAAGCTCCAAAACCTGCTTCGGTTGATGTAGAAGGAACATGGCAAGCCGTCGAATTTAGAGATACTCTTGAAAAGGTATTTCTACTCAAATACGACGATGCGGCCAGTCGCTTAAAGGCAACAGAGGCCCTTAAAGACGTGGCTCCAGTGCTCAAGGTTCAAGGAAATAAAGTTACATTCGAATACACCGCAAACATGTCAAAATTCTTGGATGCGTATGGTGATGTTATTGGCAAAAAACAATTTAGCTACAAAGAAAATGCGATTAACTATATTGTTGGTTTAGCAAAAACGACATATGGTAATCTCAAATACCATACGGTTGATTGGGATGAACAAACATCGACGGTTAAATCTGTTTTAAAAGATGGCGTTATAGATACAAAAAACAAAACGATTACCTTCCCGGAAGTACCAAATATTTTTGCAGTCATTCCACTGTATCTCACCGACCAAGAAAAACCAATGAAGTATCAATATGAGATTGTTGGGGATACGTTGACGATAAAAGCGGAGCGTACACTGAAGGAGCAAAACTTGCATGTGGTGTACCAAATGAAATTCAAGAAAGTTCAAAACTAATTCCTATTAAAATACTTTAGAACCTTTGGTTCGTAATAGTTATGATAACTGCTACACAAGGTTGAGCCTATTGTCTCAACCCTAG
>CALALK010000165.1 GCA_937923125.1 uncultured Carnobacterium sp. | reverse complement strand
AGATGTTCGAATTTATCTTGGGGTATTACACCGTGAGAACTATAACCGTTCAAGTATTTCTCGTTTTCTCTCGAGTTTACGGTCATTTTATCATTTTCTTGTCGAACGAGGCGTTGTAGAAACGAATCCGTTTGCGTCTGTCAGTTACAAAAAAGGTAAAATGCGTTTACCAGAATTTTTCTATGAAGATGAGATTGAAAAATTTATTGATTCTATTGATGGAAATCAGTCTTTAGACCAACGTAATAAAGCTTTAGTCGAAGTATTATATGCTACAGGTATGCGTGTCAGTGAGTTAACGAATTTAACTCTTGGGCAATTAGACCTTGAAAATAGTATTATTCTGGTTATCGGTAAAGGTTCCAAAGAACGTTACGTTCCAATTGGGGACTTTGCTAGAACAGCCTTAGAGACCTTTCTTGAAGAAGGGCGTAAAGATTTGATGGCTAAAGAGCGTAAAGACCATTCCTTTGTGTTTGTAAATCACTTAGGCGACCCGCTAACAACAAATGGAGTTCGATATATTTTAGAGAAACTGATTCAAGAAAGTGGCCTTACGTTAAAGATTCATCCGCATATGCTTAGACATACGTTTGCGACTCATCTGTTAAATAACGGAGCAGATATGCGAACAGTGCAAGAACTCTTAGGACATGTAAGTCTCAGTTCGACTCAAATTTATACGCATGTGACGAAGGAAGCTCTTCAACAAAATTACCAATTATATTTTCCAAGGTCTAAAGCTCAGAAAAGTGAGTTTGATGCAAGTACCTTTAATAAGAATAATGGAGGAAAATCATGACTACAATTTGTGCAGTAAAAAAAGATAATCAAGTTGCAATGGCTGGCGACGGCCAAGTAACAATGGGTGAAAAAGTCATCATGAAAGGAACCGCTCGTAAAATCCGTCGTATTTTCGACAATCAAGTACTTGTTGGATTTGCAGGAGGGGTTGCTGATGCGATCACTTTAGAAGAAATGTTTGAAGATAAACTAAAACAGTTTAAAGGGAACTTACAACGTGCAGCAATTGAAATGGCAAAGCAATGGAGAAGTGACCGTGGTTTACAAAAATTAGAAGCGATGTTAATCGTAATGAATAAAGAACAAGTGCTACTTGTTTCAGGGACAGGCGAAGTCATTGAACCAGATGATGGCATTCTAACAATTGGGTCTGGTGGAAACTATGCTTTATCAGCTGCTAGAGGACTCCTAAGATTTGGAGATTCGAATTTAACAGCAGAAGATATCGCTCGTGAAAGTTTAAAAATCGCTTCAGAGATTGATATTTTTACAAATGATAATATCATCACTGAAACGTTAGCGTAAGGAAGTGGTTGTATGCAAGCAAATATTAGTAAAACACCTAGAGAAGTAGTCAGTGAATTAGATCAATTCATCGTTGGACAACACGATGCTAAACGTGCTTTAGCGGTGGCTCTTCGAAATCGTTACCGTCGTTTGTTATTAGACGAAGAAATGAAGAAAGAAGTGACTCCAAAAAATCTATTAATGATTGGACCTACTGGGGTTGGTAAAACGGAATTAGCTCGTCGTCTTGCGAAATTAGTTGATGCACCATTTGCAAAAGTGGAAGCCACTAAATTTACTGAAGTGGGTTATGTTGGACGTGATGTAGAATCAATGGTTCGCGATTTAGTAGAAAATGCGATTCAAATTGTTACAAAATTAAAACAAGAAGAAGTGAAACCACAAGCTTTTGATAAGGCTGTTAAGAAACTAGCGAAGATTTTGAAACCTGGCATTATGAAAAAGGTTTCGAATCCACAACAAGATTCACTCTTTAGTATGTTCCAACAAATGGGAATCCAAAATCCTGGATTAGAACCTGAAATGAAGGAAGAAGTCACTGAAGAAATTGCCCAAAAACGACGTGATATTGAGCAACAATTAAGAAATGGCCTTCTTGATTCTAAAGAAGTGACGATTGAATTAACAGAGAAACCAATGCGCATGGCGGGCTCTGGTAACCAAATGGAACAAATGATGCAAATTCAATCAGTTCTTGACCAAATGACTCCTAAGAAGAAAATTAGCCGTACTGTTACGGTTAAAGAGGCTTTAGAACTATTAACAGAAGAAGAAGCTAATCATTTAATCAATCAAGAAGATATGCATGCAGAAGCGTTGAAGTTAGCCGAAACTTCAGGAATTATCTTTATTGATGAGATTGATAAGATTGCTGCTAAAGGCCATAACGGCGGTGAGGTTTCTCGTGAAGGTGTTCAACGAGACATCTTACCGATTGTTGAAGGAAGCCAAGTGAATACGAAGTACGGTGTGATTAACACAGACCATATCTTGTTTATTGCTTCAGGTGCCTTCCACGTTGCTAAACCAAGTGATTTAATGCCGGAATTGCAAGGACGTTTCCCAATTCGTGTTGAATTACAAGATTTATCAAAAGAAGACTTCGAACGTATCTTAACAGAACCAAAAAGTGCTTTATTAAAACAATACAAAGCATTGCTAGCAACTGAAAATGTTGAAGTCATCTTTACAAAAGAAGCAGTATCTAAACTAGCTGAAATTGCATTTGAAGTGAACAGCACAATGGAAAATATCGGTGCTCGTCGTCTTCATACGATTTTAGAAACAGTACTTGAAGAATTGTTATTTGAAGCGCCATCTATGCAAATGGGAAGCATTCAAATTACAGAACAATATGTTGAAAGTAAACTAAACGCGATTCGTGAGGATCAAGATTTAACAAAATACATTTTATAAAAAAGGAGAATACACTTGTGCGTACAATATTAGCTGATTTACGAAAAATAAACGAGATTGTGCAATACGACAACGTGTGGAGAGACTCAGAAACCGCTGACTTACCATTTAATAAGTTGACTGAAATTTTGGGTTCTTTGCTAAAAGTTGATTTGTATATTGCTTCAAGAGAAGGAAGAATGCTAGGTATTCATGATGAGTTCCAGGTAAATAACGATCGTATGAAAGAATACAAGGACAATCGTCAATTTCCAGATTTTTATATGAAAGAGTTAACTGCCTTAAAATTTACGAAGGAAAATATTCCTGTGACAGATGCTTTAACAATCTTTCCAGTAGAAGTGCATGAAAATTTCCAAAAAGCAATGACGACTGTGATTCCAATTTATGCTTCAGGTAAACAGTTAGGATTTGTAGTAATGGGTAAAGAAGGACAAACCTTCTCAACAGATGATCTGATTCTTGCTGAGCATGCAGCGACTGTTATTGGAACAGAAATGCTTCACTGGTATACTCGTAAAATTGAGCAAGAAAAACGTGAGCAACAAAATGTTCATTTAGCTCTTAATTCTCTTTCTTACAGTGAATTAGAAGCCATTAAAGTCATTATTGGTCTTTTTGATGGGATGGACTTACGCTTCACTGCCCTTAAAATTGCTCAAGAGTATCATATCACTCGTACAGTAATCGTGAATGCGATTCGAAAACTTGAATCTGCTGGTATTATTGAAAGTCGTAGTTTAGGAACAAAAGGAACTTATATTAAAATCAAAAATCAAAACATTAAGTCTTCATTGTTGTCTGAATTAAAATTTGCATAAATAGAGGCGATTTAAAATGGAAAACATCTTTATTGAAAATGAGTGTTTAAAAGTTGGCGTGAAACTCTTTGGTGCAGAACTAACTTCTGTGGTTGCAAAAGATACAAATACCGAATATATGTATCAACCAGACGGCATTCATTGGAACAAGCAATCACCGATTTTATTCCCGAATATCGGAGCTATTAAAGAGAATTCGTTTATTTATAAAGGAAAGAAATATCCTGCTAGAAAACATGGATTTGCTAGAGATTATGCTTTTTGCTTAGAAGAAAAAGGGGATAGTTTTGCAACTTTCTTATTAACGAATGAGATGACAAACGAGTCCTATCCTTTTGAGTTTGAGTTACGTTTGAAATATACGCTACATTCGAATTCTTTAGACATGACGTATCAACTATCAACTGTTAGTCCTGAATTGTATTTTGCAATCGGTGGGCATCCTGCATTTGCGGTTCCACTAGAAGAAGGATTAACCTTTGAGGATTATCATATTCAATTAACTTCAGATGCTCCTATCTCAAAATTGGAGCTTGAAATTCCATACCTAGCATCCTTGGAAGGAGTTCCTTTTACACAAGGAGATTTTGCACTGCACCATGACTTATTTACAAATGATGTATTACTGTTTAAATCAATAACTCCCAACTTTAAAGGAAAACTGTATTCTCCAAAGGGAACTAGAAGCGTATCTGTTCACCTTAATGGAATTGAAGCAGTTGGCGTTTGGACGAATCCAGATGATTCTCCGTTTATCTGCTTTGAGCCTTGGGATGGATATCCAGATATTTCAACAGAATCCGCATTAGACCTTGAAGAAAAGAAAAATATTTTACGCATTACAAGTGATAAACCTTATCAATCAACCGCAACTTTTGTATTTGAATAAAAAGAAAAGACACTAAGAAATTACTTAGTGTCTTTATTTTGCTTATCCCAAGGCATTGGGACTTTATTTTCTGTACCGTTTAGAATACGTTGAATGTTGGAGCGATGACGATAAATGATAAAAATATCAATCGCAAGTGCAAAAGCTGTTAACGTCCAATCATTAAACAATAATGAAAGGAGAACTCCAGCAGAAATTGTGACCATTGCTGTAAGACTTACCATACGAGTAATCGCAAGTAGAGCTAAGAAAATGATTAACCCGTAAAGTAGTAGTAATGGTTGATATGCTAAAATCATTCCTGCGAATGTTGCTACAGCTTTTCCGCCTTTAAAAGATGCAAACAGTGGGAAAGTATGCCCGATGACTGCAAATGATGCAATCCAAAGAGGTGATAAACTTTCTTGTTTAAATACCGTCATTGCAAGAACCATTGCTAAAAAGCCTTTAAACACATCGCAAAAGAGTACAACGGAGCCTGCTTTCTTGCCTAGAACGCGAAAGGCATTCGTTGATCCTAAATTTCCACTTCCGAATTGTCGGATGTCTTTTTGAAAGAAGTATTGTCCAATCCATAATCCTGATGGGATTGAACCAAGCAAATACGCGACAAGTGCGCCTATAATAAAAGTAAATGACATTAATTTCATTTCTCCTTTAAACAGTCTAGTGACAGTTTAACATAAATTGGACAATAGATACAAATTAAGTAAGCAAGAAAGGTTAATTTAACGCTGTTTCTAAGGAGAAATCTTGCGAAACTCACGAAAAACAAGTATTATAGATAAGATGACAAAAAAAGGAGCGTATTAAATGAGTAAAGTGACGAATCAATATAATGATGATGCGATTCAGGTTTTAGAAGGTCTTGAAGCCGTTCGTAAACGTCCTGGTATGTATATTGGGTCGACTGACCACCGTGGACTTCATCATTTAGCTTACGAGATTGTGGATAACGCAGTCGATGAAGCTTTAT
>CALALK010000164.1 GCA_937923125.1 uncultured Carnobacterium sp. | reverse complement strand
AATGCGACAGTGACGATAAAGTTGACTTATAACAACCCTGAATATCCTGAGATTAAAGTTCCCGTTCAAATTAAAAACCTTCCAACAGGGAAGGGCGGTATTAATCTTTATGTATTTCGAGATAAAGATAACAACCTCTTTCTTCAAACGTATATTGATACTGCTATAGACCATAGTGTTATCGATGCTCAACAAATAGCTATTGAAGATGGAAAAATAACAAAACCACTTCAATACACGGCTACTGGCGAGGATCGATTAAAATTTACAGAAGACTTATTAAAGGCAAGTAAAGAAAAGAAAGAGAAAGAGAAAGCTACTACTGCTGAAAAAGCTGCAAACTCAAACCAAAAGAGTTCAAATACCAATAGTTCGAACGCGAAACCTTCTACAGACAAAGATATCTTTGATCAAATTGATAACTTCTTTGATCAACTAGATACAGACAAAATTGCTGAAGGACTCGGTAAAGGCGGATTTTATATCATCCTTATCATCGCTGTTTTCTTCGGAATTAAAGGAAAACAAAAGAAGGCTCGTAAGAATACTCGTAGAGCTAGAACTGGAAATACGCGTTCCGCTCAAAGAACTGGGGCCAATGCTACTGTACAGAGAGCACAAGGCACAAGTACACCAGTAGTTGCTACAGAAGCCGTACCGCAACGTGTATATCGTCCGCGAAATAACGTTTCAAATCCAAAAATTCGCTCGCAAGCGAAAAAACAAGCAACCAAACAAGCGTTGCAATCAACATCAAGTCGTTCAAGTGCTTCAAGAGAGACCTATGTAGGGACTCCTGCAACATCAAGAACAGTAATGTATAAAACCGCTCGAAAAGAGAAATCACATACATTACCACGAGTACTTTCAAGTAGAACATTACCTCGTGTGTTGAAAACACCACGCTTAAAATAAAACAAGTAGAACACCTAAATTCCATGTGAGTTTAGGTGTTTTTTGTTTGCTCTATACTCAAGCATTTGCACAAGTAAGGCTATCGGAGTATGCTAGGTGAGAAGGGTGGAATGAACATGACAAAATTAGAACAGTTAATCGAAAAAATCGAAGCAGATCCACAAAATGCCGAGTACACAAAAGAAGGGATTGCCCCTTTATTTTCAGCACCAAAAAAAGCGAAGATTTTGATTGTAGGGCAAGCACCTGGTATTAAAGCGCAAGAGAGTCGCTTATTTTGGAATGACCAAAGCGGTGATAATCTAAGAAGCTGGATGGGTGTGGACCGTGATTTCTTCTATCAATCGGATTTATTTGCGGTCGTTCCGATGGATTACTATTATCCAGGAAAGGGGAAATCAGGAGACCTTCCACCGCGCAAAGGTTTTGCCGAAAAATGGCATGAAGCTACCTTAGCCTTAATGCCGGATATTGAACTGATTATATTAGTTGGAAAATACGCGCAAGACTATTATTTAAAAGATACAAAGAAGAAAAATTTAACGGAAACAGTCAGAGCCTATAAAGAGTACTTACCAAAGATGTTTCCACTTGTACATCCATCGCCCTTAAACCGCAGATGGATGGCGAAAAATCCATGGTTTGAAAAAGAAGTCTTACCAGAATTTCAAAAGAGAGTACAAGAAGTGATTAAAGGAGCCAAGAAATGAGAACGGAATTATATCCAGAAATCGAAATCTACAAAGAACATAGGATTCCAGTGAGCACCTTGCATACCATTTATGTGGAAGAGTCAGGAAACCCATTCGGACATCCAGTTATTGTGTTACATGGGGGACCAGGAGGGGCATCCTCACCAGCAAATCGTCAGTTTTTTGATCCGGAGTTTTATCGCATCATCCAATTCGACCAACGTGGATGTGGAAAAAGCACGCCTTTTGCATCTTTAGAAGAAAATACAACGCATGATTTAGTAGCCGATATGGAGAAGATTCGGACAGCACTAGGCATTGAAAAGTGGCTTGTCTTTGGCGGTAGCTGGGGAACAACGCTAGCCCTCCATTACACGATTACACACCGTGAACGAGTGGTTGGATTAATGCTTCGTGGGATTTTCCTTGGCCGTCAAAGTGATGTCGATTGGCTATATCAAGATGGGGCGTCTCATTTTTATCCAGAGAACTTCGAGAAGTTTAAGGCGCCGATTCCTGTTGAAGAACAAGGAGAACTGGTGAACGCGTACTACAAGCGTTTAACGTCAGAGGATGAATCGATTTGTCTAGAGGCAGCGCGTGCGTGGGCAGAGTGGGAACATGGACTCGTGAAATTGATTCCGTATGACCCGATTGTCTGGGATGAAGCAGGGATTCGCGCGGCGCTGACGATTGCGCGAATGGAATGCCATTTCTTCTATCATCATTGCTTTGTGGAAGACGATAATTACATCTTGAACCGTGCAGAGGCCTTCAAGGGAATTCCAATGCATATCGTTCATGGTCGTTATGATGTGGACTGCTTACCAAGTGCAGCATTTGAATTGGCAAAAGCTGTCGAAGGAGCAGAATTGATTTTTGCCAAAGCAGCAGGACATACGGCAATGGAACCTTCTACAATGGAAGCGTTAGTTGGCTTTAGTGAAAAATGCAAAACCTATTTTAACTAAAAAGAAAGGCTCGTAGAATGACTCTACGGGCCTATTTTTGTGTTTAGATTTTTTCAAGAAGCATTGCAGCAATGCGCTCCACATCACGGTTACTTCCGCGTAATTCAAATTCATCGAGCACCGGGAATCCAAAACGCTCAGAATATTGACGGGCAGTGAGGCAGAATTGCTTATTAAAGTTACGATTTCCGCTACCAATCACACCAAAGCAATGGGCGTAATTATGTTCATAGGCTAAGAAATCACCTAGTGGATTCGTTAAGACTTCAACATCTCCGTTATCCACGCCATTTCCACCTTCTAAGTAAGTTGGAAGAAAAGCAACGAATGGTTTGCCTACTTTGAAGTAGTCTTCTTTGCCTTTAACAAGGTCTTTTACATTCGTCAGTGTCACTTTTAAAGAGGGCTCCATAAAGCGTAAATGATCTCTTAAACGTGTGACAAAGTTATGTGTATTTCCTGTTAAGCTAATATAAATAATTGGTAATTCTTTCGACATTGGAAGACCTCCTTGGAAGACTTTTATTGTCTATAAGTATACCGTACTTTCGCGAATCCTTCTAGAGGGTGTTTTTAAACTTTTAAAAATTGTGAAAATCAGCTATAATACTTGAGAATAAACACGAAGGAGATACTCATGTCACACTTAAAAGAAGAAGTACAATCTCGCAAGACCTTTGCGATTATTTCCCACCCGGATGCTGGGAAAACAACAATTACAGAACAATTACTCTTATACGGGGGAGCGATCCGTCAAGCCGGTACCGTAAAAGGGAAGAAAACAGGGAAGTTTGCAAAATCTGACTGGATGGAAATCGAAAAGCAACGTGGGATTTCTGTAACGAGTTCAGTGATGCAAGTGGAATACGATGGAAACCATATTAATATCGTGGATACACCAGGGCACGAGGACTTCTCAGAAGATACGTATCGTACATTAATGGCCGTGGATAGTGCCGTGATGGTGATCGACAGTGCCAAAGGGATTGAGCCGCAAACGAAGAAATTATTCGAAGTTTGTAGTATGCGTGGCATTCCAATCTTCACATTCATCAACAAATTAGACCGTGATGGACGTGAACCATTAGAATTAATCGCGGAATTAGAAGAAGTATTAGGCATTGACGCGTATCCAATGAACTGGCCAATGGGGATGGGGAAAACATTCCTTGGGTTATATGATATTTACAATAAACGTGTAGAATTGATGCATCCAGAAGAAAATGAAGATAATGACTTCTTACCATTGAACGAAGATGGCGAAGTGGACGGCGATTATGCGTTTAAACAATCAACGCTCTATAGCCAAGCCATTGAAGATGCACAACTTTTACTAGAAGCAGGGAATGCTTTTGATGAAGAAAAGATTGCTGCGGGTAAATTAACGCCTGTATTCTTCGGGTCAGCCTTAACAGGATTTGGGGTTCAAACGTTCTTAGACGCGTTCGTTGACTTTGCACCAAGCCCATCTGCTAAGAAAACTGAATCAGGGGAACTGATAGACCCACTTCAAGAACAATTCACTGGATTCATTTTCAAGATTCAAGCAAATATGAACCCAGCGCACCGCGACCGTATCGCGTTTGTACGTATCTGTTCAGGGGAATTCGTTCCAGGGATGGATATTACCGTGAACCGTTCGCAAAAGAAAATGAAATTATCACATACAACGCAATTTATGGCGGATAGCCGTGAAACAGTGAAAGCAGCCGTTGCAGGGGATATTATCGGACTTTACGATACAGGGAACTTCCAAATCGGAGATACGATTTACTCAGGAAAAACTGCTGTACAGTTCGAACCACTCCCACAATTTACGCCAGAACTCTTTAATAAAGTTTCTGCCAAAAACGTGATGAAGCAAAAATCATTCCATAAAGGAATCGAGCAGTTAGTACAAGAAGGAGCTATCCAATTGTACAAGACATACCATACAGGAGAATATATCCTAGGTGCTGTTGGTCAACTGCAATTCGAAGTGTTCCAATACCGCTTGTTAAATGAATACAATGCCGAAGTAGTCATGACTCCAATTGGAAGTAAGATTGCCAGATGGATTGACGAAGAACAACTGGATCCAAATATGTCATCAAGCCGTAACTTATTATGTCGCGACCGATTTGACCAACCTGTCTTCTTATTCGAAAACCAATTTGCCTTAAACTGGTTCAAAGATAAACATCCAGATGTAGAATTGAAAGCATTATTCTAATCAAAATAAATAAAAGCCTCTCTAATCTAAGTGATTAGAGAGGCTTTTCGTATATTCAACGGTTAAGCTTCGTATCCCATTAAGATTCCGCCTTGTTCTGCATAATAGCTGCAGACACCGCTTGTATGAATGCTTGAAACATCCGCATCTGGGAATTCGCTGTGAACGGCTGCTTGAATTAAGCCGCAGATTTCTGGATTACTACAGTGGCTAATGACCACGCGGCCACCTTTGTAGCCATTCTTCTTCATCTCAGCCCAAACTGCTTGAACAGCTTTCTTTTGACCTTTTGCTTTGTGAAGAAGGTTTAAGGTTCCTTCTGGAGATGCGTTACCGACTAAGCGGATATTGAGCATTCCAATTACGGCACCGACTAATTTGTTTAAACGACCATTTTTCACTAAGTTATCAACACGAGCAAGGGCAAATAATAATTTTGTGCTTGCTAAATAGTCTTTTAAGGCTGCTACGACTTCTTCGTAAGAGAGGCCTTGTGCGATGAGTTCGTTGGCTTTTTGTACGAAAAGAACCATCTCACCACTAGCTGAAAGGCTATCGAAGACTTCGATATTTGTTTCAGGCGCTTCTTCTAAAAGCATATTTTTTGCTAATTGCGCACTATTTTGGCTGCCTGATAGGCCACCTGTAATCGTAATAGCGATGACATTTTCTGCGCCTGTATAGGCTTCAAGGAATGCATCTGGGCTAGGGCAGGCTGAAGCTGTTTGGTCTTTTGTTTGGTACATTTCAATCATCATACTATCGATGTCTAAAGAAGCATCATCTGTATAGTGTTTGTCACCTACTTGAACAGTAAGTGGTACGTTAATATATTCTGTGTCTGGGGCAAGATTCTCGATTTCACGTAAATCACAACCTGAATCTGCAACAATTTTCCATTTCATAAAGTTTTCTCCTCTTGGTAATTAATCTATTCTACTGTAATATACTTTGATGTTCAAAATAAGTCAAATAATCTACTGCAAATCTGTCATTTTAGTAGCATTTTAGCGCTTTCTGTACTATTGTAGAAGAGTAGAAATAAAAATAAAAGGAGGAGTTTTATGACTCAAACAATTTCTTTCGGATATGGTTCAAAACCAGCTCAATTTATGGCGAATAAACTAAACCGTCACGGTGTGATTGCAGGGGCTACAGGTACAGGTAAAACTGTTACTTTAAAAGTGTTAGCGGAGCAATTAAGTGAAGCAGGAGTTCCAGTATTCTTATCAGATATTAAAGGGGACTTAGCAAGCCTTGCTGAAAAAGGCGAAGTAACTGAGAAAATTGCAGAACGATTGGCAAAAGTTCATGAGGAAGACTTCGAACCAAGTTCATATCCTGTTGCTTTCTGGGATGTCTTTGGGGAAAACGGAATTAATATCCGTACAACAATCTCAGAAATGGGACCAATCTTATTGGCGCAATTATTAGGGTTAAATGAAACTCAAGAAGGTATTTTAAACATTGCGTTTAAAGTAGCTGACGACCAAGGATTATTATTAATCGACATTAAAGACTTACGTGCAATGTTAAATTACGTTGGCGCACACGCTGGGGAATTACGTAACTTATACGGAAATATCGCACAACAATCTATCGGTTCTATTTTACGTAGCTTACTCGTATTAGAACAACAAGGTGGAGATCAATTCTTCGGGGAACCTGCTTTTGAAATCAATGATTTATTCAAACAAGATCAAACTGGTCGCGGAGTTATCAATATTTTAGCATCTGAAAAATTATTCCAAACACCAAAATTATATGCAACATTCTTACTATGGTTCTTATCAGAATTATACGAAAACTTACCAGAAGTTGGGGACTTAGATAAACCAAAATTAGTCTTCTTCTTTGATGAAGCTCACGTATTATTCAGTCAAAGCAATACTGCAGTTCAAGAGAAGATTGAATTAATTGTTCGTCTAATCCGTTCTAAAGGAATTAGTATTTTCTTTGTAACACAAAATCCAACAGATATTCCAAATGCTATCGCGAGCCAATTAGGGAACCGCGTGCAACATGGATTACGTG
Source organism: uncultured Carnobacterium sp. (assembly GCA_937923125.1). Lineage (GTDB taxonomy): Bacteria > Bacillota > Bacilli > Lactobacillales > Aerococcaceae > Granulicatella. Next base: position 1,220 of record CALALK010000164.1, on the reverse strand, counting down.
CGTTCACTCCTGCTGAACAAAAGAACGTAAGAGCAGTTGCAGAAACTTTCCGTCAAGAAGATGGACAAGACTTAGTAACAGTGATTACAAACCTTAAAGTAGGGGATGCAGTGGTTTCAACACTTCAAGAAGACGGTTCTCCAAGCTTTGCAGAAGTGGTATCGATTTACCCTCCTAAGAGTAAATTAGATGCAGGCGATCCACTTGTTCGTCAACAATTAATCAATCAATCAGCATTCTACGATAAATATGCAGAAATGTTTGACCGTGAATCAGCTCATGAACAATTAGCAGCTTTAGATGAACAGTTCCAACAAGAAAAAGAAGCAGAACTTGCGCAAAAAGAAGCTGAAAAACAAGCTGAATTAGAGCGTAAAGAAGCTGAAAAACAAGAAGCTCTTGCACAAAAAGAAGCTGAAAAACAAGCGAAATTAGAAGAAAAAGAACGCGAACGTGAACAAAAAGAATTAGAACGTCAAGCACGTCAAGCCGCTACAAAACGCGGAGATTCAGCAATGGATCGCTTCACTAAGAACGTCATGTCAAGTGTGGGTCGTGAAGTAGGTCGTGTAATTACACGTGGCGTAATGGGCTTATTCAAAAAATAAGAGGGGGCCAAAAGAATGGCAAATGTCGTGGTATTTTTCGCGCAAGGATTTGAAGAAATTGAAGGCCTTGCAACGGTTGATATTTTAAGAAGAGCAGGACATACGGTGCATACAGTAGGGCTTGGTAGTGAAGTGATTACAGGGAGTCATCAGATTTCTGTAAAAATGGATGATGTACTAGATACATTTTACTGGGCTGATATCGATGCGCTTGTACTACCAGGAGGACTTCCAGGAGCCACTCATCTACGAGACGATGATTTCCTTATTAAGAAACTGAAAGAGTATTCTAAAAAAGGAAAAATAATCGCAGCCATTTGTGCAGCTCCAATTGCACTTCATCGTGCAGGATTACTTAAAGACAAGAAATATACTTGTTATCCGGGAGTAGAAAAAGACATCAATCAAGGAAGTTATACAGGACAGCTTGTTGAAGTCGATGGAAAACTGATTACTGGATGTGGACCAGCGGCAACATTCGAATTTGCCTATACGATTGCAGAAGCGTTAGGCACTGATACAAGTGCTCTTCGTGAAGGAATGCAATACAACAAACTCTTAAATAAATAAAAGAATTAGAAGACTTGTTCCAAAATTGGAGCGGGTCTTCTT
>CALALK010000163.1 GCA_937923125.1 uncultured Carnobacterium sp. | reverse complement strand
AGAAAGACAGAAGTAAAGAATATTTTTGCAGTGCTAGAATATTCTGCTTCGTCGTCTTTCGCCCGCAAAGTTTATTAGACGTTCTTGAATCATGAGTGATGAAAAGAACGTCAATAAACCACTGCGTTTAATTTAAAGCACTGTTATTATTCAGAGCAAAATTAAAGAGCACCTAGATTTCTCTAAGTGCTCTTTGTCTTTATTTTTGAACAGCTTCTTTATAATCACAGTTACTACATGCAATTTGTTTTCCACCGCGACCTTTTTTCTCTACTAAGTAGTGGTCACATTTTGGACAATTGCGTCCGATTGGTTTATCCCATGATACAAATTCGCATTCAGGATAACGATCACAACCGTAGAACAAGCGATTCTTCTTCGATTTACGCTCAATCACTTTCCCTTTACCACATGTTGGACAAGTAATACCAATATCTTTCACGATGGCTTCAGTATGGTGACATTCTGGGAAATTGCTACATGCGTAGAATTTACCAAAACGACCTAATTTAATGACCATTGGATGTCCACATTTTTCGCAGTTAAATCCAGCTGGTTCATCTTTAATTTGAACTTTCTCGATTTCGACTTCCGCCTTATCCACTTCTACTTTAAATGGTTGGTAGAACTTATCGATGACTTGTACCCACTCTTCTTTTCCTTCTTCAACAAGGTCAAGATTATCTTCCATAGAAGCAGTAAAATGAGTATCCACGATATTTGGGAAGTATTGTTCGATGATTTGATGAACAACATATCCTAGTTCAGTTGGTTCAAAACGTTTAGAAACCAATTTAACGTAATAACGTTTTTGAATGGTTTCAATCGTTGGCGCGTAAGTTGACGGACGACCAACACCGATTTCTTCCAATGTTTTAATTAAAGTAGCTTCAGAATAACGTGCAGGTGGTTGCGTGAAATGTTGTTCAGGATTTAATTTCGTTAATTGAACTTCATCTCCAACTTGCATTTCAGGAAGTGCATTCCCTTTTTTCGCTTCTGCATTATCTTGGTAAACC
>CALALK010000162.1 GCA_937923125.1 uncultured Carnobacterium sp. | reverse complement strand
CGATTTGATTAAATCCACTCATGCTTGATCACCGTCCCAGATTTCAATACAGAATCCTTTATGGCCACACTCTGAGCAAGTTAAATTCCGGGTTGTTGGCGTATGCTTTGCAAAGAAAGCTTCTTTCTTTCCTGGTTTAAATTCTTGATGGCACTCAGGGCAAATATATTTAACGTGTTTATAATAATAGTTACATACCCAAACAAGCCATACCGTCGCAAAAAGAGCCCATAGCGCAAATCCCCACCACATTCCTTTGAAAATCCAGAATGCAATCGACACCCACTGAAGCGCTCCGACCACCAATCCTGTTGAAAGTATAATCCGGTAAAGTTTTTTGAGTTGTTTTTTACCTTTCATCACTACTGCTATGTCCGCAATGGATTCAAGTGAGAAGGATTCTTTGTTTTGGACTGTCGACTGTAATTCACGCAATTTTTCCAATTGATCTTGTTTTTCTTGGATTTCTTCCATCAATAGGCTTTCCTGTTGTTCTATTAAAATCGAAATCACTTTTTCAGGATGCTCTTCTTCTAATAATTGAGAAATGGCATCGATAGGTACATCCACCTCTCGAAGAAAACAAATGACTTTTAGACGTTGAAGATCACTTTCAGAATATAATCTTCTTCCCCCTTCAGAAAGTTCTGTCGGAATTAAGATACCTCTTTTGTCATAATACTGAACGGTTCGAACAGTCACATTGCAAAGTTTCGCAAGCTCACCTGTCGTATATTTTGACATAGCTTTCACCTCCTTAATGCCTGCATATTACTACATTACGTAGCGTTACAAGCAATACCTGACGCTAGGGGATTTTTCATTTTTCTATTAAATACTATATTAAATGCTAATTTTATTTTTTTCCACCTCTTTTAAGTAAGTTTTAAGTTCATGGTGCAAAGTATAGTTATCCAAACGGAAAGGAGAAGCTCCCCAAACCAGGCGAGCGGTGACAAACCATGAAAACTATCGTAATTATCCCTTCATATGAACCAGAGGAAAAATTAATCACTTTAACAGGGCAACTAATCGCCAAAGACTTAGAAGTAGTCGTTGTCGATGATGGCAGCGGGGAGAACTATCTTCCTATCTTCAACCAACTCACAGGAGCGACTGTTTTAACACATCCTGAAAACAAAGGAAAAGGCGAAGGACTAAAAACAGCTTATCGCTATATTCAAGAAACGTACACAGGCGAGGAAGTGGCCATCGTAACGGCAGACTCAGACGGACAACATAGTCCAGAGGATATCATGCGTATCGCCACCAGGGCAGCCCTTGAGAAAGACAGCCTCGTACTCGGCGTTCGAAACTTCGACGGAACCCACGTCCCACTGAGAAGCCGTGTCGGAAACAAAATCACCTTGAAAATTTTCGAACTCACAAGCGGCACGAAAATTAGTGATACACAAACTGGCCTGCGTGGATTTTCAAACACCCATTTAGAAAAAATGCTTGAAATCTCAGGATCACGTTTCGAATACGAAATGAATGTGTTGATGGTGTGGGCAAAAGAAAAACGCCCCTTCTGCGAGCTAGAAATTCAAACCATTTACGAGAACAAAAATGAGGGCTCACACTTTAATCCTCTTCGCGATTCATTCAGAATCTACAAAGAGATTTTCCAATTCGCCCTATCATCAATCCTCTCTTTTTTTCTAGACTACACCCTCTACGCCTTCCAGATTTTTATCGGCGTACCACTCGTGACCGCTAACGTGGTCGCAAGGGTGATCAGCGCAGGATTCAACTTCTTCGTGAATAAGAAGTTCGTCTTTGCCAGCGACAAACCCGTTCTCAAAGAACTCGGCGGCTATATTTTACTCGCCAGCTTCTCATTAACGCTGAACACTTTAATTTTAATGGGACTTAGCTACGGACTTGGTATCGAACCACTCGTTGGTAAAATTATCACCGAAATCGGGATGTTCTTCTTTAACTGGTTTGTACAAAAGAGACTGATTTTTGGACAAGAGAAAGGTGTGCATTATGTCAAATAACAAAAAAGGAAAATCACTTAGAAAAATCTTAACGACCGCTTATACGGCAGTCCTCATCGGGGCTTCAGGGATGGTCATCGCCGATACGCTCTTCATCTCAAAGAGCCTGGCAAAGTTCAGTAACGAAACGGCGGCGGCAACGAACACAACCACAGGAACGAGCGCAAGTGGCACTGGAACGTCAGGGAACTCAAGCAGCTCTAGCTCTAGTACTTCTACAACGCCAACCGTGAGCACGGCGACCGCCTACGAGGACGATACGAAGTCCATCACGATTGAGACGTACGAGCGAAACAATACGCAAATCCACGTCGCAACGGTAAAAATCAAAGGAAACGCGTCGATTAAGACCGCCTTGGCCGACGAAACGTACGGTCGAAACGTCACCGCGAAGACTTCGACGACCGCTAAAAGCGTGAACGCGGTCCTTGCGATTAACGGAGACTACTACGGCGCTAGAGATGCTGGATATGTCGTTCGTAACGGACAACTGTTACGAAGTGAAAGTCAGAACGCTAACCAAGAAGACTTAGTCATCTATAAGGATGGAAGCTTCGGCATCATCAAAGAAGGCGACATCACAGCTCA
>CALALK010000161.1 GCA_937923125.1 uncultured Carnobacterium sp. | reverse complement strand
AAGGCAGAAGCAGTGATTCAAGAAGAACGACAAGTTTTTGTGAAGTACTATGCCAAGGAAACGATTGAGAAGAATCCGTATCAGGTGGTGGAAGGGAATGTGTCGTTTAGTCATCCGAAGCATTTCAATGACCCGTTTGACTGTAATTGCTACTACGCGGACGGCCATTCGATGATGGATTTCTTCCGAGTGTTTTGCTTTACGCACGCTGCAGATAATATTTTAATGTGGTCTTATTACGCCAATAGCCACGCAGGGTATGCGCTGGAGTATTCGTATGCGAGTCTTTTGGATAAAATTCATTCCTTGAAGGTAGACGGACTCTGTGTATACGGCCCGGTGGAATATATTGATAAACGTCCGAACACGAGAAGCAATAGCAATCAATTCTCGTATTCGAATCTGAATTTCTATATTAAGGCGACCTTTGCAAAATTCAAAGAGTGGCAACACGAGAGAGAATACCGTATCGTGTGCATTTTGGATGAAAACACAGAAGTCGCGCAAGAAGTTCTGGGAGATTGGGTAGTCATTCCACAAGTGGATGTCGTGCAAGGCTACGCTGGATGTAACAATGCAAAAATCAAAGTAAAGGCGCAGTACCCTATTCAAAAATTAGAAAAAGATATATTGAATTATCAACTAAAGTAAGTAATCGTCATTTGAAAATTATCAAAAAGGAGTATGACAATGAAAAAAACAAAAAGATTATTAGGGATGCTTCTAGCGTTGGTGTATGTAGTTGTTTTTGCTGCATGTGGAAACCTTGGAGCAGAAGAAGTCGCACAGTATGATTTAACATCCCAGGGAATAAAGGTACTGTCTAATAAAGGGAACGTCTATTATATTGGTAGAGGCGTTCAAATGGAGAATTACGATAAATTTACCGGATCTCTAACAAAATATATTGAAAATGTGAAACAAGTAGTATCTTCAGAAGTTTGGATTGATAATAATAACGATTTGTATATCGGATATCTTGGCGAACCGAAAAAAATCGGTAGCAATATCGTTATGGCATCCGGAACTCAAATGGGACTCTTAGCAGTTGATAAGGATGGGAACTTGTATGCTTATGGGATAAAACCATATAATGGATTCGACAAAGATTTCAAAGAATTAACGAAAATTGAAGATGTTAAAGATGTCGTCAAAGTAACATCGATGGGAGATTCAGCTTGGAGATTCTTTACGTTAACGAAGGACGGAACTGTTTATTTTAAGCAGTATGACGGGGAATTTACAAAGATAATGGATAATGTGAAAGATATTCAAGGTAGCTATTTTATTGATAAACAGGATGTTGTATATCTTTGGAATACTAAGGGTATTGTTAAGATGGCTCCAAAGCTACAAATCAATTTGCAAAAAGATATAGCAAATACCGTGCTTCTTGAGAATAATACGCTCTCGTATTATGCAGGGACCGGAGTAAAGTTTGATAAGGATGATCCGAAGATAGAGCAGCTCTATAATCATTATCCTAAAGATATCAAACAGGTGCTGTTCGTTAATTATCCGGGAGACTCGAAAGAAGACAGGGTTATCAATCTAAAATTAGTATATGTAAATACAAAAAATGAAATTGTTCTGTACGGAGTGCACAATGTTTATGATGCAGAAGGAACAGTGGATGTCAATACAAAAGTGTCAAGGAGTTTAGACGATGTGTCTAAGATTTGGGAATTTATTCGAAATCCGGAAAAGAATTAATAAGCGTTCCTTATGATCTCTACAATAAAGATATCCGTAAAGATTTTAAATCATCATTTATAAAGAAAAAAACAGACTTAAAACCAACCTTTTACAAGGGGGATTTTAAGTCTGTTATTATTTTTGTAGCATTTTGAATGGATTTAACTTCTCGAAGAGTGGAATCAATAAGATCCAGAAGACGACATTTCCGATGGCGTGGTACGTATCGAATAGAACGCCGTTTAAGTAGTAAATCCAGAAGTTCAGACCAGGCATGCTGTATACCCAGAAAATCGAGATGATAAAGCCGTATAAGTAGCCCATCAGTCCTGCAAAGATTGGAAAAAGAATCCAAGCTAGGCGCGGGAATTGTTTTCTTTTTCTCCACAATGGACGAAGAAGCAATGCACACACGCAGACGAGGGCAAAACTAATCATCTGATAGAGCGTCCACGGCCCCATGCTTACTAAAAGGTTGGAAATCAAAATGGAGATGCTACCGATAGCAACGCCGTACAAAAGTCCAAGTTCTAGCGTAATCCAAATGACCACAACGGTAATCGGTTGAACATTTGGAAGTGAGAGAAGTCCAAGTCTTCCAATCACGCAAAAGGCTGATAGTAGGGCGATAAGGGTGATTTTTTTAGTTGAATTGACCATCGGACTATTGAAGTTTATTGAGTTTCCAGTCGATGACGTCGCCTGCTTTTAGGATGACTTCTTTTGCACCGACAGGGCTCATCGTACCGTTCACGTCGAATAACCAGTATTTGTTTTCGGCTGGGACTTGTTCCACACCGTTAATAGAAGAGATAAAGCCGTCTTTCTCAACGATTTTTAGTTGTGCTTTCATCACGTCTAGAAGATTGTCGCCTTCTTTGAACGTGAGGGTGAACGGGCTACCTTCGATGGCTTGTCCGTCTTTTGTGATATTCAGTGTTACTGTTGTCGATTGTGCTGCAGTCGTCGCAGTAGTTGTTTCTGTAGTCGTTGTTGTCGTTGGGGCTTGTCCGCACGCTGTTAAGAAGAGGGCAGCCGCCAAAATTCCAATGATTTTTTTCATGAGGGTTCTCCTTTGAAGTTGTCTTTTAAACCACTGCTCATTCTAGCAAGCATCCGTAGTGTTGTAAAGTAAATTTTCATGAAAAAACTCTATGAAATTTTGAGAAAAGTGGTATACTAAGGTGTAATTAATTTTAGGAGGCATTTTATGGAACACACAAGTGAATTCGATACAAAAGTCAAAAAAGCTTGTCAGAAAAAAGAAGCTTTATTTACAGAAAGTAAAGGACGCTATGCCGTTCGCTCAATGTTTGCAGGAGCATTCTTAACGATGAGTACAGCAGCAGGGGCTTATGCAGCGCAAAATATTGCAAGCATCAACCCGGCGCTAAGCAAGTTCATCTTCGCATTTATTTTTACATGGGGTTTGGTATACATTCTATTCTTAAACGCGGAACTTGCAACATCAAACATGATGTATTTAACAGCAGGCGTTTTCCAAAAACATATCAAATGGTCTAAAGCATTAACGATTCTATTGTACTGTGGTATATTTAACTTGATTGGTGCAATGATTGTCGGGGCAGTCTTCGCAAACACTTCAGCATTCAGCGGATTAGAAGCTGGTCAATTCATCGCAAAAGTGGTTGAAGGTAAATTAGCTCGCGGTAATGAA
>CALALK010000160.1 GCA_937923125.1 uncultured Carnobacterium sp. | reverse complement strand
AAAAGACGCCAGTGATTTATTTCAATATGCTAGTCATCCAGAGGTGGGTCCGATTGCAGGTTGGCCTGTACATACTAGCGTTGAAAATAGCAGAGAGATTATAAAAAGTGTTTTTTCCGCACCCGAGACATACGCCATCGTTTTAAAAGAAACGATGCAGCCAGTGGGGAGCGTCGGATTGATGATTGGCTCTGCAAGTGATAAAGGGATTCCTGATACTGAGGCGGAGATTGGTTACTGGATAGGAGTTCCCTATTGGGGTCAGGGGCTTATACCAGAAGCAGTTCGTGAGATGATGAGACATGGATTTGATGACTTGAATCTGGAGAAATTGTGGTGCGGTTATTTTGACGGCAATACAAAATCAAAGAGAGTTCAGGAAAAATGTGGGTTCCGTTATCATCATACAAAAGAGAACGTTCCGTGTGCATTGGAAGGTGTTCTTCGTACAGAACACGTAACCTGTCTATCAAAAGAAGAATGGATTTCAATTAAGTAAAGAAAATTTATAATGGATATTTTATAAGGAGGGTATATATATGTTAGGAGCAATTGTGGGAGATATTGTTGGTTCAGTTTATGAATGGAACAATATTAAAACGAAGGATTTTCCCTTGTTTAGGGACGACTGCTTTTTCACAGATGATACGGTGATGACCTGTGCTGTGGCAGAAGCAATCATGAATGGCGGACAGAAGGATGACTTCATTGATGCCATGAAGAAGTACGGCAGAATGTATCCAAACGCGGATTACGGTGCCAGATTTAACCGGTGGCTGATGACCGACAACCGTGAGCCTTACAATAGTTTTGGAAATGGTTCTGCGATGCGCGTTTCTCCGTGCGCTTGGGTGATGGATGCCACAACAGACGAGTTGCCGTCTGAGGTGAAACGTCTGGCGCAACTTTCTGCAGAGGTGACGCATAACCATCCAGAAGGAATCAAAGGAGCAATGGCTACAGCGGATGCGATTTTTATGTGCCGTTATTTCCTTGGCGGTGATGGTAGCGATAACCCTGCGGAGATTAAAAGACGTATCAAGGAACATATCGAGAAAGAGTATGGATATGACCTTTCTAAAACGTTAGATGAAATTCGTCCTACGTACCGTTTTAATGAAACGTGTCAGGATACGGTTCCTCAGGCGATTGTGGCCTTTCTAGAAAGTACAGATTTTGAAGATGCGATTCGAAATGCGATTTCTCTTGGTGGGGACAGCGACACTCTTGCTGCAATCACAGGAAGTATCGCCGAAGCAGCTTATGGAATTCCTGAGTGGATTAAGGACAAGGCCTATAGCTATCTCGATGAGCCTTTGAAAGATGTGCTTAGACGATGGGAAGAATTCGTAGTAATCAAATAATCGTATATATAGGTGTATGTCCACACGTTGACGGGGCATGAGGATTGATGTCACTGTCATAGATATGAAGGATGGAGGTGATGGTTTGGCGGAAAACAGACCTAGTTTTGAAGAGATAAAATCATTTGAAGAATTTAACCAATACTATTGGTATCGAGATGAGCTTTCCAAAATTTGCAAGTATCTTGGATTAGAGTATAGAGGTACCAAGAAAGAATTGGTTTATATAATTGAACAATATTTTCAGGGAAATAAAATAGAGAAATCTTTGAGGAAATGTCTCAAAACTCAATCTGAAGTAATTACTTTAGAGACTCCATTACTGAACTGTGGGTTTTCTTTTAACCAGAAGTTTAGAGATTATTTTGCTGCGGTAACAGGGGTTAGTCCCTTTAAATTTAATGCGGATATGGCAACCGCTTGGAGAAAAGTAAAAAGGGATCATGATTTAAAATTTACGATTCAAGATATGATTAAAATTTATTATGGAGAGTCCGATTACGCCAAGTATGATCATTCGGCTTGTCAGTGGAATCAATTTTTAAAAGACTTTTGTTCGGATGAAAGTAGCCATCAGTATACTAATAAGTTAACCGTTGCATCTATCCTTTGGAAGGAAGTTCGAGATTCAAAGAATGAAAAAGTTTATTCCAAGCAGCTTCTAAATGAATATAAAAGCAAAATAGAGGCGTATCGTAAATAAGCAACTACTCTTTCTTCTGTCTGATACGTTGTTGCGAAAGTTTCTACGTACTTTTAAAAGGAGCATAGATATGAGCTTATGCATGCAGGGATTGGGATGTACATCGTGAGCGATTGTTTCATTCCTAATTGACAGTAGCAAAATAATGTTTAGAACGAAAAAGCTTAGGAGGGTTATCGTGGTTATATTGGAATTGTATCAAAGTGATTACTCAAAAGATTTAGTCGCTTTTGATTCTTTAGAAGAAGGGAAAGCCTTTGTCGCTCAAATCCCGGGATATACTCTAGAAAACGAAGATGGGTTTGAAGTGGAGTATGTGAATCCTAAACACTTGCCGGATTATATGGAAATTGTCTTCAATGGAAATATTGTGCCTTTATCTAGATTTTCGTTTGACCCCGAAGAAAATGTCGAGATTATTTGGAAAGAAATTTCGAATCTATCCGTTAAAAACGATAAAGTGGTCGAAGGGGCTACTAAAGTCGATGCTTATGTAGTGAATAACGATGAAGTCAAAGCCTATATCGAAGCAAGAGAAGCAAACTTCCGCAAGGCAAAAGCTTTCTTAGAACGCATTGGGTATGAAGTCGATAGAAGCTATTTTGGAAGTGAAGACGGCGAGGCGATTCTCTACAGAAGGAAAGGCGCTAAAGATTGGCACTTCTTATGCCACTTAGATCCAATGTTTGTAGAGATTGAAGATGTAGAAGGGATTGTGGAGAATATTGAAGAATCGGAAGAAGCGTCTAAATAGA
>CALALK010000159.1 GCA_937923125.1 uncultured Carnobacterium sp. | reverse complement strand
ACGCGCATCGCCTTGACGATGAAGTGTCACATGTGGCACTTTCCCCGTCGTGTCGATTTCTACTTTCACACGCGTATTCGTCTCATCCTCTACATAACTAAGCACAAAACCAGAGTCCTTACGAAGACGCGTCGCATCCGCAAGCATCCGCTGCTTCATCGTTTCCCCGCCTTGACTCAAAACCGTCTCAATCGTTAACTTCACATTCCATCCCCCTCTCAGCATTTTCCCTTTCTGGATTCTTATTGGGCAAGCAAACTCTGCGCTCTAACCCCTATTCCAAAAAGGTTTCTAAATTCAAAAAAGTCTTTGATGGCGGAGAATTTTTCGGATTCTATAGTAGCAGTAATAGGAAAAGCATTAAAACGAATAAGGGGGAGTTAGGAATTTATTTCCTTACTCCCCCTTTGAGGCTTTAAAGGCGAGAGACTTCGGCTCGAGCCGCTGCCCTATTACAGCTACTATGAAGACATCCGAAAATTTCGAAGCCATCAAACATATTTATATTTTTTAGTATTTCGCTAACTCTTGTTGTAATAGTTGGTTGACAACGCCAGGGTTTGCTTTCCCTTTCGTTTGCTTCATAATCTGCCCAACTAAGAATCCAACAGCACGGTCTTTACCATTCTTGAAGTCTTCAATCGACTGTGCATTGTTCGCCAACACATCTTGAATAATCGGTAATAACTGAGCAGGATCACTCAATTGAATCATACCATGTTTTTCAACAACGCCTTTTGCCGTTCCGCCTTCTTCTGCTAATAACAAGAAGACTTTCTTCGCTAATTTCGAACTGATGGTTCCGTCTGCGATTAATTGAATCATTTCTGCTAAGCTTTCTGGCGTTAACTTCAAGTCTTTCAATTCTAATTTCTTGCTGTTCATGTGCGCTGAGATGTCACCCATTAACCAGTTTGACGCTTGTTTAGGATCGGCACCCGCAGCAACTGTTGCATCGAAGAAATCAGACATTTCTTTTGTTAATGTTAATACCATTGCATCATATTCCGGTAAGCCAAATTCGCTCACATAACGTTCACGACGTTTGCTTGGCATTTCAGGAATCGAAGCACGTACTTCTTCAATCCATTCATTTGAGATTTGGAAGTTTGGTAGGTCTGGTTCTGGGAAGTAACGGTAGTCACTTGAACCTTCTTTAACACGCATTAAGATGGTTTGACCAGTCGCATCATCAAAACGACGTGTTTCTTGTAGGATTTCTCCTCCATTACGTAGGACGTTCGCTTGACGAACTTCTTCGAACGCTAACCCTTTACGGACGTTGTTAAATGAGTTTAAGTTTTTCAACTCAGTTTTTGTCCCGAATTTTTCTTGACCATAAGGACGGATTGAAATGTTCGCGTCACAACGCATTGAACCTTCTTCCATCTTCACGTCAGAAACACCTGTAAACATGATGATTTGACGAAGTGCTTCAAGGTACGCATACGCTTCTTCAGGAGAACGCATATCTGCTTCTGATACGATTTCAATCAGTGGAGTTCCTTGACGGTTTAAGTCCACATAAGAGAATCCGTCTGTTCCGTGCGTATTTTTACCCGCATCTTCTTCAAGGTGAACACGTTCAATACGAATGCGTTTTGTTTGTCCTTCTACTTCGATATCAATCCAGCCATCATGACCGATTGGGTAATCGAATTGAGAGATTTGGTACGCTTTTGGATTATCAGGGTAGAAATAGTTTTTACGGTCGAATTTTGTATCTTGAGAAATCGTACAGTTCAACGCAAGAGCTGCACGCATCCCGAATTCTAACGCACGTTTATTCACGACAGGAAGAACCCCTGGATATCCCCAGTCGATGACGTTTGTATTTGTATTTGGTTCCGCACCGAAATGCGCTGGTGATGGAGAGAACATTTTTGAATCAGTTTTTAATTCAACGTGGCACTCTAAACCAATAATTGTTTCAAAGTTCATGTCATTGTTCCTCCTTATAATTGTGGGCGGCGTAAGTAGTAATCATTTGCTTGTTCAAATGCATACGCTGCTTGGTAAATTGTTTTTTCTTGGAAGTAATTTCCGATTAATTGAATTCCGACTGGTAGGCCTTCTTTTGTGAAGCCAGCAGGAACTGAAATCGCTGGTAGTCCAGCTAAGTTTACAGGAACTGTTAATAAGTCCGCCATATACATTGCGATTGGGTCGTCACTATGTTCCCCTAATCCGAATGCAGCAGAAGTCGTTACAGGTCCTAAGATTAAATCATAGTTTTCAAATACTTTTGCAAAGTCTTGTTTGATTAATGTACGTACTTGTCCAGCTTTCTTGAAGTAAGCATCGTAGTAACCAGAACTTAAACTGAATGTTCCAAGCATGATACGACGTTTTACTTCCATACCGAAACCTTCAGAACGGCTCTTCACATATAAATCTTCTAATGTTTCTGCGTCTGTAGAACGGTGACCGTAACGGATTCCGTCAAAACGTTGTAAGTTCGAAGAGGCTTCAGATGAAGCGATGATATAATACGCTGGAATTCCGTATTTAGAGTAAGGTAGGCTCACTTCTTCAACGATAGCGCCCATTTCACGGTATTGGTCAGCTGCTTTTAATACTGCTGCTTGAACTTCAGGATCCACACCTTCTGCAAAATATTCTTTTGGCAACGCGATACGCATACCTTTAATATCGCCTGTTAATCCTTTATGGTAAGCAGGAACTTCTTGTGGCACACTTGTTGAATCGCGGTGGTCATATCCAGAAATCGCGCTTAATACTAAGGCGTTATCTTGAACAGTACGTGTAAATGGTCCAATTTGGTCTAAGCTTGACGCAAAGGCAATCAAACCATAACGAGAAATACGGCCATATGTTGGTTTCATCCCAACAATCCCTGTGAAACTTGCAGGTTGGCGGATAGAACCACCTGTATCAGAACCTAGAGACGCTAGTACTTCGCCTGAAGCAACCGCTGCGGCAGAACCACCTGAAGATCCACCAGGCACTTTTGTTAAGTCCCAAGGATTTTTTGTTTTCTTGAAGTAAGAAGTTTCAGTTGAACCACCCATGGCAAATTCGTCCATGTTGAGTTTACCAACGTTTACCGCACCTTCTGCTTTTAATAATTCCATGACGTGCGCATCGTAAATTGGGTTGAAGTCTTCTAACATACGGCTTGAAGCAGTTGTTAAAAGGTCGCGTGTTACGATATTGTCTTTAATCCCGATTGGAAGACCTTGAAGAGAAGCTTCCTCGCCGTAGCCTTTCTCGTCAGCAGCGGCTGCTTGTTTCAAGGCTTCTTCTTCATTTAATGTTACGAACGCTTCTACTTTAGGTTCTAAAGCGTGGATACGTTCGAAGGTTTCTTTTGTTAATTCAACAGAAGTGAATTCTTTATTACGAAGACCTTCGTGAAGCTCAACTAATGTTTTGTTTTCGATAATACTCATGCTTCACCCTCCTCGTTTTCACCCATAATTGCAGGCACTTGAATAAATCCATCTTCGCTTGTTTTCACATTACGCATTAACAAGTCGCGGTCTGTTCCTTTTTCAGCAACATCTTCACGCATCACATTCACTAATGGATATCCGTGAGTTGTGACAGGCACACCCGTTGTATCTACTTCGTTTAATTGTTCCACCATATCAATGATATCGCTCATTTGTTCTGTAAAATGAAGGATTTCATTGTCGGCAAAAGCTAGCTTTGCAAGTTTGGCAACGTGTCTAACTTCTTTTTCCTCAATGGCCATGTTTTTTCCTCGCTTTCAAAATCAATACTTTTCTATTTTAAAAGGCACTTGTGCCTCCGTCAATGTTAATCAAAGATATGGTATGTGAAGACGCCTTGTGACATATCTTGTAATAAGAATGCCTCCACTCCATTAATCGAACTAATACGAACTTCGACTGGTGTTGTCTTCGGCAAGTATTTATTCGCAACGTCTGTTACGTGCTGTGCGAGACCGATAATTTCAGACTCACCATAGAATTGCGTCATGATATTCACGACCATTTTCTTCGCAACGTTATCTTGATACATCACGCGAGCCGTTACCCCTGATAAGTTCGGGAAGAAGTTTTGGACTTCTGTTCTGAAGTTTTCAAATGCCGTAGACTCCTCTGTCGCAGATTCGTTCACTAAAGGAAGAACTACTACTTTTTGGTTCACGTTTGACCAGTTTGTAATTTCTGTTCCCTCTACTGAAGTAGCTTCTAGAAGATATACCCCTCCGCCGATATCATCTTTAGACGTTTGACGGAATACTCCAAACACGATAGGCACAGCCTTCAACGCGTCGTTTTGACGTAAACGCGTTAAAATCGTATTCGCAATTTCTTTTGCTTTGGCAATCAACACTTCATTTGAAATTTCCGTTTCAGCATCTTTTCCATCGTTCGTGTAGTAATCCACACTGTTCATCGCAATCCCGATGCTAATTCCACCTAACTCAAAGTTGTTTTCCGTTTGAATCATGTAGTCTTGCTCAAGAATTTGTGCTAAGTACATTGGCTCACGGCCTGTAGGAGACGTATCTCCATTATCAGCCGGGTTTAACCCATCTGGATTTTTATCACTCTTACGCGCAATCCATTTAGCCGTTGTTTCCGCATCGATGATTTGGCCTTCTCTAAAGAAGTATTGGTTCGTTGGGAACACGCTTCTTGAAAGGTCAATCAATCCTGTCTCAAAGTTCTTTAAGTTAAATCCTGTATTTAAGCTTAAAGTCGCTCCACGGTTTTGGCTCACTTCATACTTTCCATTTGTAATGAGCGCGCGATAAAAATTATTCGATAATTGATTTGTTGTTGATTGAACTACTTTTGCATTTGCATCTTTATTCGTATTGGTACTTGGTTGATTCGCTCTTGTCACATCTGCACAGGCAGCTAACGATACAACACTTGCTAAACCAAGTAATCCCAATCGTAATGTTTTTCTCATGTGATGTCCTTTCTATGCAAGAGAATCGAGAAATTGTTGCTCGCTCCACACTTCGATGCCTAGGTCATTTGCCTTCGTTAATTTACTTCCAGCAGAATGTCCCGCAATCACCACATCCGTCTTCTTCGAAACAGATCCGGTCACTTTTGCTCCAAGCGATTCGAGTTTTTCTTTTGCATCTTGTCTTGTTAATTGTTCTAAAGTCCCTGTTAATACGACGGTCTTACCACTAAGGACGTGTCCTGAAGCGATAGAATCGTCTTTTGTCACTCCAAGATAGGTCATATTCACGCCTCTATCTTGCAATTCTTGAATTAATTCTTGAACAGATGGTTGTTCAAAATAAGTTTTTACACTATAAGCAATAATATCACCTAAACCATCAATTTCCAACAATTGTTCAATGCTCGCTTCTTTCAAAGCCGTCATCGTTTTAAAATGTTGCGCTAATTCTTTAGCCGCCTTCGTTCCCACATGACGGATTCCAAGTCCTGTAAGGAGGCGTTCCAGTGAGTTTTCTTTACTCTTCTCAATCGCTTCAAGAATATTTTCTGCACTCTTTTGTTGAATTTTATCTAAAGCTAATAGCTGGTCTAGTGTTAATTGATATAAATCTGCCACATCGAGAACAAGCCCTTCTTCAAAGAGTTGCTTGATAACACGTGGCCCAATCCCACTCATATTCATCGCATTTCGTGAAACAAAGTGGCTCAACCCTTCTGTCAATTGAGCAGGACATTTTGGATTCAAGCAGCGAATCGCCACCTCTTCTTCCAAATGTTCTAATTTTTCATGACAGACCGGACAAGTCGTTGGAAACTCGTAAGGCTTGCTCGTTGCAGGACGTTTCTCTAAAATCACGCGTGTGACTTCTGGAATAATGTCTCCAGCCTTATGAATCACAACGGTGTCTTCTAGACGGATGTCGCGCTCCTTAATCAAGTCAATATTATGCAAGCTCGCACGGCGTACCGTCGTTCCTGCTAGTTGAACGGGATCCATCACCGCAGTTGGCGTTACAACCCCCGTGCGTCCAACCGTCCACTCGATATCGCGGACAATCGTTTGCGCTTCTTCTGCCGGGAATTTATACGCAATCGCCCAACGTGGTGCTTTCACGGTAAAGCCGATTTCTTCTTGAGCGGCAAAATCGTTTACCTTAATGACCATACCGTCGATTTCATACGGTAAATCTTGGCGTTTGGCTGCAATCGTCTCGATGTAATTCCACACTTCATCAATTGTTTGGCATTTCAAACGCTCTGGATTTGTCACAAAGCCAATCTCTGCCATTTTCTTTAATAGCTCTTCTTGGGTGGAAACACCTAACTCTTCCACACTTGGACTGTTGTAAAGAAATACGGATAAGTTTCTCTTTGCCGCAATTTTTGGATCGAGCTGACGAAGACTTCCTGCCGCCGCATTTCTTGGGTTAGCAAAAACTTCGAGTCCTTCTTCTTCACGCGACTG
>CALALK010000158.1 GCA_937923125.1 uncultured Carnobacterium sp. | reverse complement strand
TGTTCTACTCCAATTAATACTAGCGGCAACATAATCATGCCATCGTAGAAAATTGGGTTCATTTGGTAGCTGACGTTAAATCCATTTAAAGCATAAATGGTCGCTACGATTGGAAGTAAGTAAGCTTTTTTCTTTAGGCCATCATAACGCTTCACAAGGAAATGCGTCATCGTAAGTCCCATTGTCCCGTAACGCAATGCAATCACGACAGGCACAATCCATTGGAAGTTTTCTTCAGAGAAGAAGAGGAATAGGAAGTTAAATGGACTTAATAAGTTAAAGCCCCAAATCCCAAGCATTCCGCCCCCAATTGATTTCGAGAACGAATAGAAGAAGCTACTCCAATCCCAATTAAGGAATAGATGTTTGAAATAAGCATATAGCCCGATGTACTGTGCGTTAAAGTCAACAGCCATCAGTGACTTTGCGCCGAAAGGAAAGAACCCATCAATCGCCCAAGCGATAAAGATGAGAATCATTGGCGCTAGGAAACTCGCTAAATAGACTTTTTTCTTAGTCGTCATGTTGCTCTCCTTTCACCGTCATGTTCGTTTCATCAACTAAGTAATGTGGACGTTTCTTCACTTCGTAGTAAATCTTACCGATATACTCCCCTAATACCCCGATAGAAATCAATTGAATTCCACCAAAGAGAACGACAGAGAAAATCGTTGTGAAGTATCCACTCACGAGTGAATCTGGAGCTACGAAGTATTGAACAAATGTCCAAAGAACGTAGACCAACGAGATTAATAAACAGAATAAACCGAAATTAATACACACACGAAGCGGTTTATCATTGAACGATAAAATCCCTTGAATCGCATAGTTTAATGAGAACTTCAATGAATATTTTGTTTCACCAACTGTACGAACTTGGTTTTCATATTCGATGACTTTTTCTTTAAAACCAATCCAAGAGAAAATCCCTTTAGAGAATCGGTTGTATTCTTGTAAAGAAAGGATGGCGCGAACCGCTTTACGGCTAAATAGACGGAATTCAGATACTCCATCCATTAATTCGATATCCATCATTTTATTAGCAAGACGATAGAAATGTTTTGCTAAAAATGTACGGTGTGGTTTTTCACCTGTACGTGTACGACGAGCACTCACAACGTCATACCCTTCTTCATACGCTTCAATCATTTGTGGAAGAAGTGCAGGCGGATGTTGTAAGTCGCCATCCATCAAGATCACAGCTTCTCCTGTTGCGTATTCAAGTCCAGCAATCGTTCCAGCTTCTTTCCCAAAGTTTCTGCTGAAACTAATATATTTTACGCGAGAATCGCTATCTGCGATTGCAAGCATTTTTTCAAAAGTACGGTCTTTACTACCATCATTAATAAAAATAATTTCAAATTCTGCTTTAGTAATTTTATTCACTTCTGCTACTAAGGCATCATACATTTTTTGAATCATATTTTCCTCGTTATAAAACGGGATGACAATTGATAATTTCATTATTCCACTCCTCAATCCTTTAAAATGTTCATCTCTTATATCATACCATTTTTTTGTGTGAAATTCCGCTCATATGCGAATTTTTTGGGTACAAAAAAACGAGAACTCTTCCTTTTCGAAAGAAGCTTCTCGTTTCTTACTGTTTTAAATTTCTTTTAATCGCTTAATCGCAACGTTTGTCCCTAAAAGTCCCACCAATAAAAAGGTGAATACTACGGCAAAACAAAGCATAAAGAATTCCTCTGGCAATGCTAAAATAATCGGGTCATTTTTCGGATCGAACATCCACGCATCATTGTTAAAGAACACTTGATGGAACTTTACAAAGAGCGTATCGAAGAATGCTGCAATCGCAAAACAAACGACAACT
>CALALK010000157.1 GCA_937923125.1 uncultured Carnobacterium sp. | reverse complement strand
TTGGTACCCTTTAGGAGTCAATTGAATGATTCCTGTATCCACTTGTGGTTGCGAATGCAACGTTCTGAAGTGACTGCCTGAAGCTGTAATAAGGATATACTCTCCTTGAACGTGTTCAGGAACATCGAGAACTTCAACTTCTTTTCTGTTTTCAGTGTAATAAGTGTATGGAGTCCCAGAAAGGTCAGCTTCTACCTTGCCCGCTTCTTCCTTTGTGAGACGGTAGCTAATGTTTCCACCGTTATATTCGTCCCATCCCTTATTCCACATGTCATAAGTTACTTGGCACAATTCATTAATATATTTTGGATATGTCATATCGATTTCCTTTCCTTAAGTTTGGCAATTTTCGCTTTTCTTTTCTCATCAAATTCTTTAAATAAATTTTGTTTATCTAAATAAATACTAATGGGCAAAATAACAAGCGTTAACCATATCTGTCCATAGAGAATCGAAATTACGAATAGAATTCCTAGAATTAGAATGAGCATTTTTTTCATGCTATTCGCCCGCTTCTAGTTTTTTGTTGTATTTCTTACGAGCTTGTAGTAACCATACATATAATCCTAACCATACAACTCCTAAAAGAATGGCTACAAGGTTCCCGCTAAATCCGTTTGCTAAGATATAACGAATGTCTGGACCTTCGAATGTTGCCCAAGAAATTTGACCTGTTTGTTGTAAAGTATTTGTTTCTTCAGCAAGACGAGTCATATATGGTGTGAAGTAAGTTGCTCCATATAAGAATAATGGAGTTGAAATGAGGCCGTGGATAATCATACGAAGTACGTTACCGTTTGTTAATAATAGAGCCCCTACTACGAATGATAAGTTAATAATTCCGGCAAATGGTAATACAATGTTACCTGGTAAAGCAACAGCACCAACTAGTAAGAATGGAATTGTAAAGATTACAGCAACCCATAATTCATTACGTCCACCAAGTACTGGCCAGTCAAGACCAATGTAAACTTCGCGATCTTCGAATTTTTCACGCATGAAGTCTGATACTGCTTCTGAGATTGGTGATAAAGCTTGTGAGAATAATTTAGAAACCATTGGGAATAATGTTAAAGCTGTTGCAGCTTGAACGGCTAAACTTAAAGCGTATTTTATACCGTTTCCTGAAGCAAGCCCTAATGCAAACCCGATGATAGCCCCCATTACAGAGTTTTCACCGAATACCCCAATTTTTTCTTTTAATGTGTCCGCATCGAACTCTTTGTTTAAGAATGGGATTTTCTTCAATAGTTCATCGATTGGATGTAAGATAACAGCGATTAAAGTGATAAAGTGAGGTACTGTAATCCCTGGAACGCCTGTTAAACGTTCTACTTCAGGAGCAAATGCATCTCCAAGTTTTAATTCTAATACGATAATGATTGCAGCAGCGATGAACCCAAATACGATGTTGTTTGTAAAGTAAGTTACGATTACAGCTGTAAAGATTTTATTCCAAACATTCCATAAGTCCACGTTCAATGTTTTAGTTTGTTTTGTAATCAACATAATGAAGTTGATGGCTAATTGAAGTGGGAATACTAAGAATGCATATGGCCAAGCCCAGCTGATTGCTGCAGCCCCTGGCCAACCGATATCAACGGCTGGTAAGCTTAAGCCTGTATGAGTTGTTAAGTCATTAGCTGCAGAACCCATACTTGTCATAATGAAGTTTACTAAGATTCCCATCCCTGTGAAGGCAATCCCTAGTGTTAACGCTGAAGTGAAAGCATCTCTGAACTTCATCTTCATTGCTAATCCGACGATTAACATTAGGAACGGTACAAATACAGCAGCTCCTAAGTCAAGAATATATTGAATGACCGATTGTAAGATTTCCATCTTTTCTTCCTCCTAGCTATTTAGAAAATCAATAATTTTTTGTAACTCTTGTTTTTGACCCATTCCTGTTAAGAATGCAATTCCGTTGAATACTGGAATTCCATAGTCTTTTTTAGGTTTTACGATTGAAATGTAGCCATCAGCTGTTTTTACATATTGTTCTAAAGCTTTCATATCTACTGCTTCAATTTCGCAAGGAACATTTGCTTCTTTCAATAAACGCTCTACTTTAGATGCTACTGTTTGAGATGTAGCTACTCCTGATCCGCATGCAACAATTAATTTTTTCATGTTATTCTTCCTCCATTTTTGCTGTCGCAAATAAATTGTAAATTTCTTCTTCGGTTTGACCGTTTTGTAACGCTTCGATAAATGCTTCTTGTTGGAACACATTCATCAATTCTACTAGTAATCCTGTTTGGTTTTTCGGCTCTGAGATTC
>CALALK010000156.1 GCA_937923125.1 uncultured Carnobacterium sp. | reverse complement strand
ATTCTTCTGGGAAAATGGGCTACGCACTTGCAAAGGCTGCGTCCATCTTAGGAGCTAAGGTGCAATTAGTTTCAACGACAAAACAATTGACAGTTCCATTTGGAGTAGAGGTCACTTATGTAGAGTCAGCGCGTGAGATGGAAGAGGTGGTCACATCTTACTTCCCAACAATGGATGTAGCGGTGATGGTAGCTGCAGTGTCTGACTACTATGTAGCTAATCGATCAGAACAAAAGATTAAAAAGCAACAAAATGAATCAGGGTTGAAACTAGAGCTAGTGGAAAATCCAGATATCCTAAAAGGGCTTGGACATTCTAAAAAAGAAGGACAAGTTGTTATTGGGTTTGCGGCAGAGACTGAAAGAGTATTAGAATATGCTGCAGCAAAATTAGAAAAGAAAAAAGCCGATGCGATTATCGCTAACGATGTTTCAAGTTCGAAGATAGGATTTAATGCGGATAACCATCAAGTTACAATTCTTACTAAAGATGGAAAACAACTTCCACTGCCAGAGAGTTCGAAAGAAGAGTTGGCGCTTGAAATTTGGAAGTCCTTATTGGACGCAAATATTATTCAATAGTAAATCTTCAAAAAGAGAGATAAACCAATCTGCCAGTTGTGTAGATTGGTTTATTTTATTGCACTTTATAGCACTAAAATTATTTCTAGTTTTACGTAGAAATTTACCGCATTTCAAGAAAATGTGGTATAATAGGGAAGGTTATCTAGGCATGAAAGGAGAATTTATGAACGAGAATATTTCATTGCCAGAATTTATGAGAAATGAGCTCGTAATTAAGAAACAATTAGAGCTTCGACAGCGAAAAGGTTATTTAATTTCAAAACGAATTTTTGATATTGTAGTATCTCTATTACTACTAGCACCATTATCGATTGTGTTTTTAATTATTGCGATTGCCATCAAATTAGAAGATGGAGGGCCTGTATTTTATAGACAGGAACGCGTGACAACAAATGGGCGCAAATTTAAAATTTTTAAGTTTAGAACGATGATTTTAGATGCAGACAAAGTAGGGCCACTGGTTACACAAGACCATGACCCGCGTATTACAAAAGTGGGACGTCGTGTACGTAATTATCGTTTAGATGAAGTAGCTCAGCTACTCAATGTATTGATTGGAGATATGTCTTTTGTAGGGGCAAGACCAGAAGTGCAAAAATATGTAGATGCATACACGCCAGAAATGCAGACAACATTATTATTGCCAGCAGGTGTAACCTCTCTAGCAGCCATTGAATTCAGACACGAAGCAGAAAAAATTGCAGAGTGGACCAAACAAGGGTTGACCGTCGATGAGGCCTATATCGAGCATATCTTACCAGAAAAAATGAAATACAATATTGATTATTTAGAAAAATGTAGTTTAAAAAATGATATTGCAATTATGGTCAAAACTGTAATTGCAGTCTTAAAATAACTTGGAGGAAACAACATGAAAGTTAGAAATATTCCATTCTCACCACCAGATATTACAGAAAAGGAAATTAACAATGTAGTCGAAGTACTACAATCTGGTTGGATTACAACAGGACCAAAAACAAAAGAATTTGAACGTCAATTAGCAGAGTATTTAGGCACTGAAAAAGTGGTGTGCTTAAACTCAGCAACAGCTGCTTTAGAATTAGCATTACGCGTATTAGGAGTGGGACCTGGAGACGAAGTCATCGTTCCTGCATATACGTACACTGCTTCATGTAGTGTCATTGAACACGTTGGAGCAACTCCTGTTATGGTGGATATTCAAGAAGACCATTTTGAAATGAACTATGATGCTTTAGCTGAAGCCATCACTGAAAAAACAAAAGTGGTGATTCCTGTTGAATTAGCAGGAGTACCATGTGACTACCGTCGTATTTTCGAAGTAGTGGAATCAAAACGTGGTTTATTCCAACCATCTACAAACTTACAACGTTACTTTAACCGTATTATTGTTGTTTCTGACTGTGCACATGCGATTGGAACAACCCGTGACGGCGTTTCTGTTGCAAAAATCGCAGACTTTGCGTCATATTCATTCCATGCGGTTAAGAATTTAACAACAGCAGAAGGTGGATGTATTACATGGAATCCAGAAAACGAATTGGATTCTGAAGCAATGTATAAAGAGTTCCAAGTATATTCATTACACGGACAAACAAAAGATGCTTTAGCAAAAATTAAACCAGGTTCTTGGGAATACGATATTGTCATTCCTGGATTCAAATGCAATATGCCGGATATTATGGCTGCGATTGGGTTAGCGCAATTAGAACGTTACCCACAATTATTGGAACGCAGAAAAGAAATCGTACGTAATCTTGATAAAGGATTATCTGTGGATAAACGTATCCAAGTATTACCTCACGAAGGTAAAGATTATGAATCTTCACGTCACTTATATATCACTCGTGTTCAAGGTGCCAGCTATGATCAACGTGGAGAAATTATTACAAAAATGGCGGAACGTGGCGTTTCATGTAACGTTCACTACAAACCACTTCCATTATTAACGGCTTACCAAAATATGGGATTCCGTATGGAAGATTATCCAAATGCGTATCGCTTCTTTGAAAATGAAGTGACATTACCATTACATGGCTTATTAAGTGATGAAGATGTGGATTACATTGTTCAAAATTATTTAGAAGTGATTCAAGAAGTACTTGGATAGTCAGGAGAGGATATTTAAATGAATAATCGATTAAAAATTTTATTATTATTCATCGTTGACTCGCTACTTGTTGTTGGATCAGTGTTTTTAGGATTTCGATTAGTAACAGAAGGATTAATTCGTAATATTCACGGATTAACGATTACAGCGATTTTATCGTTAGTAGCCTATTATGTTTTCTCTTATTTCTTTAATCTTTATTGGAGAGATTGGGAATATGCTAGTGTCTATGAAGTAATCACTGTCGTAAAATGTGTGTCGGCAACAGTAATTGTTTCGACGATTTCAGGCTTGGCCTTCTTTGATACGAAAGTGACTTGGCAATTTTTAATTGTCTGTTGGTTATTACTCGTGATTTCTATCGGTGGTGCTCGATTATCCATGCGTGTATTCCGTGAGTTCTTTGCGGATAGCACAGTGATGGGAAATGCGAAACCAACGCTGATCGTTGGAGCGGGAGCGGCTGGAACTTTATTAGTTCGCCAAATGTTGATGCATCCTGCAATGAGAATGGACCCAATCGCCTTTGTCGATGATGATCCAGATAAATTACGTAAAGATGTATACGGAGTTCGTATTTTAGGAGCTATCAAAGATATCGAACGCATTGTAGATACGATGGGAATTACGAAAGTCGTTATTGCGATGCCATCACTTCCAATCAAGAAATTAAATGAAGTGTACGATGTTGCTCGTAAGACGGGTGCTGAATGTGTAATCTTACCAAATATTGATGATGTCATGAGTGGGAACTTACACGTACAACAACTACGAAATGTCGAAATTGAAGACTTATTAGGTCGTGATCCAGTTCATTTGGATCAAACTATGATTGAAAAACAACTTCGTGGCAAGAAGATTCTTGTAACGGGTGCGGGTGGTTCGATTGGTTCAGAAATTTGCCGTCAAGTAGCAAAATTCAAACCAAAAGAAATCATTATTTTAGGACATGGTGAAAATAGTATTTATCAATTAAATATGGAATTAGTTGGAAAATACTCTCAACACTTTACGATTACACCAGTCATTGCTGATGTACAAGATCGTAAACGTATCTTTGAAGTGATGGATAAATACAAACCAGATGTGGTTTACCATGCTGCAGCGCATAAACACGTACCTTTGATGGAATTAAACCCTCGTGAAGCGGTGAAAAACAATATTCTTGGTACAAGAAATGTTGCTGAAGCAGCAAGCCATGCACGTGTAAAAGCATTCGTAATGGTATCAACAGACAAAGCTGTTAACCCACCAAATATTATGGGAGCTACAAAACGTCTTTGCGAAATGATTGTGCAAGATATGGCAACACGTAGCGAGTATACAAAATTCGTTGCGGTTCGTTTCGGGAATGTATTAGGGTCACGTGGTTCAGTAATTCCGCTCTTCAAGAAGCAAATTGCTGAAGGTGGTCCGATTACAGTAACGCATCCGGATATTGTTCGTTACTTTATGACAATTCCAGAAGCAGCGCAATTAGTGATTCAAGCAGGTGCGCTTGCTCGTGGTGGAGAAATCTTCGTACTTGATATGGGACAACCAGTGAAGATTGTGGACTTAGCGAAAAACTTAATTCGTCTTTCAGGATATGATGAAGGAGATATCGAGATTAAGTTTACAGGATTACGTCCAGGAGAGAAGATGTATGAAGAGTTACTGAACGAAGGGGAAGTAAATCCAAAACAAGTCTTTCCGAAGATTCATATTGGAATTGCGGACAATTCTAAGATTAATCGCGTGTATAATTTTATTGAAAACTTCGAAAGCTATACAGATCAACAATTACACGATGAATTGATTGATATTGCAAATAAAAAGAAATAGTTAAAAAGGTCGATGATTCCATCGACCTTTTTTGGTGATATTTCTGTTTTTATAAAAAGAACTATTTTATAATAGGAGCAGAATAAAATATAGGAGATTGTTATGAAAGTTAGTATTATTATTACAGCGAAAAATGAAGAAAAATATTTACCAATGCTATTTGAAGATATTTTAAATCAAACCTATCCTCTCCCAAATATGGAAGTTATATTAATGGACTCAAATTCAAAAGATAATACGAGAAGACTAATGGAGGAGTTTAAACAATCCAATAGTATATTGAGTGTTCAAGTCGTTACAAATAGTCGTCAAATTCAAGCGGCTGGGTTTAATGAAGGTGTGAAACATGCTACAGGAGATGTTATCTTAAAAATTGATGCTCACTCAAGAATTCCTGCAGATTTTGTCGAAAAGAATGTGAACGAGATTTTAGCAGGGGCATATGTTTGTGGTGGTAATAGACCAACTGTCGTAGACTCCGATGATAACTTTT
>CALALK010000155.1 GCA_937923125.1 uncultured Carnobacterium sp. | reverse complement strand
TTTACCGCTCAGGAGGGGGCAGAAGACTCACTCGAACTTGCTGCAAAAGACTTGGCCTATTATAACCTGTCTGAAAAAGATAGTGTCATCGGTTTAGCCGCTAGTGGTAGAACTCCTTATGTACTGGGTGGATTACGATATGCACGACAAGTTGGTGCATTGACTGGAACCATTTCTTGTGTGAAGAATGCAGAAATTTCAGAAGCTGCGGATTATCCAATCGAGGCAGTGACTGGTGCAGAGGCGATTATGGGATCGACTCGAATGAAAGCAGGAACAGCCCAAAAGTTAATA
This sequence comes from uncultured Carnobacterium sp., assembly GCA_937923125.1. Lineage (GTDB taxonomy): Bacteria > Bacillota > Bacilli > Lactobacillales > Aerococcaceae > Granulicatella. The sequence continues at coordinate 5,101 of CALALK010000155.1, read as the reverse complement.
CTAAATATGATTTCAACGAGTGTCATGATTAAACTTGGAAAAGTTTATCAGAATTATATGGTGGATGTGAAACCAACAAACAAAAAATTAGTGGTTCGATCAAAAAATATGATTCGTACACTGACAGGAGTCGATGAGGAAAGAGCGGAGCAACTTTATGAAGCAAGTGGCCATAATGTAAAGAAAGCACTCGTTATGGAAATCATGAACGTGGATAAAGAAACTGCCGAAGCGGCTCTTTCAAAAGGAGATGGACATATTAAACGTGCCATCCAATATTTAGGAGGTGATGTTTAATGCAAGATATGGAATTAATTATTTTCGAAATTATTAGTAACGGAGGAAATGCCAAAGCTTTAGTATATGAAGCAATGGAGGAGTCTGAAAAAGGTAATTTTGAAGAGGCTAGAAAATTACTTGAAGAGGCAGATACGTTTTTAAATAAAGCCCATCAAGTACAAACAGACTTAATTCAAAAAGAAGCTGCAGGTGAAAGAAATGAAGTTACTGTACTTTTTGTACATGCTCAAGATCACCTAATGACTTCGATAGAAGTAAGAACTCTAGCAGAAAATGTAATTCGAATGAACGAAAGACTTTGGAAGTTAGAGCATAAAGAGTAAGGAGAAAACGATGGCTAAATTTAGAAAATGGACTGTTAAGAACACGGACCAGAAAAAGCAATATAAAACAGCGATGGGGACTACGGACTATGATATTCCGATGTTTGGCTATAAAAGTGTATTGTTTATTATTGCCACAATGGTAATATCTATGTTTGTGATTCCGGCAATTTGCGATTTGATTCATATTGATTTTAAATGGCCTTTTGTGATTATTGGAGGTCTCATTGCAGGTTTCTCAGTTTCATTTTCTCAATACTTTGTAAACTCTAAAAAAGGAATTACTAAAGCTTTTTGGTGGGTTGGGGGTATTTGGAGTATTGTCATCGGAATTATTTATTATTTTATCGTAATGACCGGAGTAATTTTATAAGCGACTGGAGGTGAAAGGTATGAAAATTTTATTAGTTTGTTCAGGAGGAATGTCTAGCGCGATTGTTGCTAAGGCGTTGCAAGAAGCAGGAACTAAAGAAGGGTTAGATATTCAAGTGGACGAATGTGGAACACAAGCTTTTGCTGAGAAAGTAAAAGAGGATTATCAAATTTCGCTTGTAGCTCCTCAGATTCGCCATCGTTATGATGTGTTAAAAGCTAGCGCAGATGAAGCAGGCGTTCCTTGTTTATTGATTAAACCACAAGGATACACTCCATTAGGAGGGCCAAAACTACTTCAACAAATCAAAGAAGAATTAGGAATTTAATAAGGAAAGTGGGGATATTATATGTTTGATAAAATCACTGAATTTATGGATACAAAGCTGTCGACACCGATGGCGAAATTAGCAGAACAACGCCATTTAAGAGCGATTCGTGATGGTATTATTGCAACTTTACCAATTATTGTCGTTGCGTCAATGTTTTTAGTAATTGCCTTTCTTCCAAACTCAATGCCAAAAGAATGGGGAATTACTCAATTTATTCAAGCAAACCAAGCTAAAATCTTATTACCTTACCGTGTGTCAATGTACATCATGACACTTTACGCGGTATTTGGAATTGGTTTCTCTCTAGCGTCTTCGTACGATTTAGATGGATTATCAGGTGGTATCTTAGCAGAATTAGCATACTTACTAACGATCATTCCTAAAGCTATTCCAGCTGCTTCTGCAGAAGTAAAAGCTTTAGCAGATACTAGCGAACCTTTGAAAAACTATTTATCTTCATTACCTTCGGGATTTGTACTCCCTATGAGTAATCTGGGGTCCGCAGGGATGTTTATTGGTATCCTGTCTGCATTCGTAGCTGTTGAAGTTTATCGTTTTACTCAAAAGAGCGGATTCAAGATTTCAATGCCACCACAAGTGCCAGCATCAGTTGCACGTTCTTTTGAAGCTTTAACACCAACAGTAATCGTATTATTATTCGTTTCAACAATTACAATGTTCATCGGTATTGATGTTCATAAAATTGTAGGTAGTATCGTTGCTCCATTAGTACAAGCAACAGATTCAATCTTCTCTGTTATTGTAGTAATCTTCTTATCACAATTCTTCTGGTCATTTGGTATTCACGGTTGGTCAATTGTTGGCTCTCTTGCACGACCATTATGGTTAGTATTGTTAGAAGAAAATACTACAGCATTTGCGAATGGTTCTGCAATTCCTAATATTGCAGCGGAACCATTCTATCAATGGTTTGTAATGATCGGTGGTTCTGGGGCTACTATCGGATTAGCTATCTTACTAATCTGGCGTTCTAAATCTGCTTATGGTAAATCTCTCGGTAAGACAGCATTTATCCCAGCAGTATGTAACATCAATGAGCCTTTAATTTTCGGTACACCAATTGTATTAAATCCACAATTAATCATTCCGTTTATTTTAGCACCATTAGCAAATGGGGTAGTAACTTGGATCGCAATGTCTACAGGCTTAGTAAACAAAGTGGTTGCAAGTGCGCCTTGGACACTTCCTGGACCAATTGGAGCATTCCTAGCTACAGGTAGTGACTGGAGAGCGATTGTATTAAACGTAGTATTAATTTTATTATCAATTTTAATTTACTATCCATTCTTTGCAATGTACGACAAATCATTACTAGCTCAAGAGCAAGAGCAATAAGAATGAAGTTCTCAGCCCTGTTCTAGTAACAGGGCTTTTCTATATAAATGTGTAAGGAGTAAATGAATGAGACGACTAGGTATATCAATTTATCCTGAAAAAAGCACTCTAAATGATATTAAAACTTATCTAAAAAAAACAAGTGAGTTTGGCTTTTCCAGAATTTTTTCGTGTTTATTATCTGTGAATAAACCAGCAGAAGAAATCAAAAAAGAATTTACTGAGATTAATGAATATGCACATTCACTTGGATTTGAAGTTATTGTAGACGTTTCGCCTCGAGTGTTTGGAGAACTGAATATTTCGTATAAAGATTTATCTTTCTTTAAAGAAATTGGAGCAGATGGAATTCGTCTAGATGCAGGTTTTTCAGGGTTAGAAGAGTCGATTATGACGTATAATCCGGAAGGGTTAATTATTGAAATCAACATGAGTAATAATGTTCATACACTAGATACGATTATGGATTACAGACCAAATAAATATAAATTGTATGGTTGTCATAATTTTTATCCACACCGTTATTCAGGTTTAAACTTAGATTTTTATAAAGAATGTACGAGACGATTTAATCAGTATGGATTAAAAACTGCTGCATTTGTTACTTGTGGCGATAAAAATGCATTTGGACCTTGGCCAACAACAGAGGGCTTGCCAACTTTAGAACTTCATCGTGAATTACCATTAGATGTACAAATTAAACACCATATTGCGATGGAATTAGTGGATGATATTTTAATTTCTAACTGCTATCCAACAGACGAAGAATTACAGTCTCTACAAGGATTGGATTTAGACTTGGTAACTTTTGATGTTGAGTTAGTAAATGGTATTCCTGAAATCGAAAAGAAAATTGTATTAGAGGAATTCCACTTTAATAGAGGGGATCAAAATGATTACTTCATTCGTTCAACACAGAGCCGTGTGAAATATAAAGGACATCATTTTGAAGTGTTTAATGCTCCAGATAAGATTCGAAGAGGTGATATTATCATCGAAAGCAGTGAATACGGACATTATGCCGGAGAGCTACAAATCGCCTTGAAGGATATGGAAAATTCAGGCAAAACAAATGTTGTAGGAAAAGTAGTTGATATCGAACACTTTATTTTAGATGAATTAAAACCATGGCAAAAATTTAAATTTAGATTAGGATAAACGTAATGGATAAAAAACAAAGAATATTATGGGGTGGAGCTACCGCTTCAAGCCAATATGAAGGTGGTTTTACAAGCGCGAAAGGCTTAGATACGCAAGATTGTCGTGCGTATTTACCACGAACTTCGAACGCAACAGAAGAAACACGATTATTAACGAAAGAAAAAATCGAAGAAGCTAAACGCTTGGATAGCGACAAGTATTATCCGTTTAGAAACGGGACAAAAGGGTTTGAACATTTGGAAGAAGATATTGAATATCTAGATGAGTTAGGGTTAGATTTATATCGTTTTTCTATTAGTTGGGCAAGGCTTTTTCCAAACGGAGTAGAAGAAGTGCCATCTCCAGAAGGTGTTGCTTATTATGATCGAGTTTTTAATCTTTTAGCAGAAAAGGGAATCAAAATTTTTCTAACGCTTAATCATTATGCAATGCCGATTTATTTGGTGGAGCAATATGGTGGTTGGAAAGGAAGAGAATGTATCGAGCATTTCATGCGTTTTGCTACCTTTGTATTTGAAAGATGGGGAAACTTAGTCGAATATTGGTTACCGTTTAACGAAATTAACGCAGGATACTTTAGCCCGTATAATGGTGTAGGTTTATTGAAAGGTGAAAATGGATTTGATTTATCGGATGTATTCCAAGCTCTGCACCATCAGTTTGTAGCAAGTGCTAAAACAATAAAATTAGCTAGAGAAATGAAACTTTCAGGACGTTTTGGTTCAATGATTGCTTGTTTCTGCTACTATCCGTTAACTAGTAGACCAGAGGATAATCTAAAACTAGTTTTTGAAGAGCAAATGAACCAATGGTACTGCATGGATATTTTATCTAAAGGAGAGTATCCATATTACGCAGAAACCTTCTTTAAAAACAAAAATATTGTTCTAAACATTACGGATGAAGACAAGAAACTATTAAAAGAGAATACTTGCGACTTTGTTTCAATTTCTTTCTATACATCATCTGTAATTACTGTGGAAGAAGCAGATAAAACAGCTGGAAATTTAGTAGTTTCGACTAAGAATCCGTATTTGAAAGCAAGTGAATGGGGTTGGCAAATCGATCCGGTTGGTCTAAGAACTTCATTACATAAAGTATATGAACGATATGGAAAGCCGGTAATCGTATCAGAAAATGGATTAGGCGCACGTGATGTACTGACTGAAAATGGGGAAGTTCATGATGAGTATAGAATTGACTATATGAAGAGTTATTATGAACAAGCACAATTGGCGCTAGAAGATGGAGTTCCAC
>CALALK010000154.1 GCA_937923125.1 uncultured Carnobacterium sp. | reverse complement strand
ATGTGACCTATCTTATCACTTATATGTATCTATACACCGCGTACTTGTTCTTTGATTTTGCTGGATACAGTTTAATGGCGGTAGGGGCAAGTAACATTCTTGGGGTTGAAACACCGATGAACTTCAATTTCCCATTTATCAGTATCGACATTAAAGACTTCTGGAACAGATGGCATATTACGCTGTCGACATGGCTACGTGACTTTGTGTTCTCGCGAATTGTCATGCGATTCATGCGTAAGAAAGTGTTCAAGAAGAGACTGACGACGGCGATGGTGGCCTATATGATTAATATGACCTTCATGGGATTTTGGCATGGGGTGACACCAGAGTACATTATCTACGGTGTGTATCACGGGGTGCTGATGGCGTCGTTTGAGTGGTATCAGAAGAAGTCGAAGTTTTATAAGAAAAACAAGAATAAGACATGGTATAAAATCATAAGCTGGTTTATCACAATGCATTTAGTGATGTTTGGATTCTTGATTTTTTCAGGAAAACCATTATTATGGATAAGTAAATTAATTTCAATGCAATAGGAGGAATTTCCATGGAAGAAAGAATTTTAGAAATTTTAGAAGAAATTTGCGAAGATGAAGTAGTCTACGAAGATAAAGACATCAACTTAAAAGAAGAAGGGTTAATGGATTCGTTAGCATTCGTTGAACTACTTGTTCGCTTAGAAGAGTTCGGTATCGAAGTGGCTCCAACAGAAGTGACTTATGAAGAAATCGATACTCCAAATAAAATTATTAAATACGTTTCAGAACGTGTTGGTTAATTTAAAATAGTAAAAGGCGCTTCCTGTCGAGTAGGAGGCGCCTTTTTGCGTACTTAGAATTTAATATTTAATAGTTCGTTTACTTCGGTATACGCGGATTGAATTCGCCTGAGGGTTTCTTTGTCTACGGTATGTTCTAGAGGACCGCCTGGCATATAGTTTTCTGCGAGAAAGACTTGATAGTCGTAAGCGGGGCCTCCCATAAAGCTGCGGTCAATTTTGGTCCGTGAAACCCATGTTGGATGAGCCTTAACACTTGTGAGAGTCGTCTTTCCGTTTTCTTTTTCGATGGTAATATCCATAATTACGCCACGCTCGGTCCAGATATTTTCCAAGGTTTCGACGCGTTGGTTCGAAAGGAGATTTCCCATTGAGTAGATGATGAATTTCTTTTCACCGTCTTTTGTAATCGTTTCGGTTGGTTCAATGACGTGTGGATGTCCACCGAAAACGACATCGGCACCCCATTCGATCATTTGGTGATACGTATCAATTTGTCCTTGTGTTGGATGAAGGTGGTATTCTTCTCCCATTTGTGGTAATACAATCGTAAAATCAGCAATTTCTTCAGCACGCTGGATGAGCTGCTTCACCTTTTGCATATTTAAATCGTATAGATGATTGTTGTATTCTTCGTCGGTGAGAGTAGCTTCGATTCCATTAAATCCATACGCAAATCCAAGGATAGCCACTTTGATGCCGTTGACTTCTTTTACAAGGATGCCTTCTGATGGGTCGACCTTTACCCCGAAAATATCAAGTCCATTTTTGCGGAAAGCATTGGCTGTGTATTTCAAACCTTCGATGCCTGTATCGAGAATATGATTATGGGCTAAGTCGAGTACGTCGTATCCGGCGTCTTTAATGCTTTGAATCACTTCTTCAGGAGCGTTGAAAAGTGGATATCCAGCAAGGGGCTTGTTTGGATTAATGGTCCCTTCGAAATCCCCAATCGCTAAGTCTGCGCTCGATACGAGTGGAGTAATTTGTTTGTAGTCGTTTTTAAAATCATAGGATGTCCCGTCAAATGCGCTGCCATAAACGATATCGTGATAGAGCATATCCCCACTCGCGGTGATGCGAGCCACTTGTTTATTCGTTGGTGGAGACTGAGGATTATTTGGTGTAGCGACAGCCTCTTGATTTTGTTCAGATGATGCCT
>CALALK010000153.1 GCA_937923125.1 uncultured Carnobacterium sp. | reverse complement strand
CAACAGATTGATGGAAGTCTTTCCGTTCATGTCGAAGAATCGAATCTTCCCATCCCACTTACCTACTTTGTAGGCGGGACTGAATCTGTAGCCTTTGGTGTAGAAGCCTAATGCGTCGTAGAAGTGTTTGTAATCTCTTCGTTCCAAACCCATTACAACGACATTCAATTCGTCAAGCACTTTGACGATTGCTTTATTACGTTCTAATGATAACATCTTGTAATTCTTTCTCTCTAATCTTAATAATATTGTTTAGACTGAAAGAACGTGCGCGGAAACTTTCTACGACTGATACCGTCCTGTCGTAAACTTCTTCAACCAACAAAACTAACTCTCTTTGTTTAATGTACTCTGGATTAGAGTCAATAACCATTTTGATTGCTGTATCTGTGTAATCTTTCTTGTAAGTCTCTTTGATGTGAACATAAATCTCACCACGGAGTTTCAGTTCTAGCATCTTTGCACGGTTCAGAGCGTACTTCATCTGAACCTGCAATTCATCGTAGTATGCCAGTAAGGAAGCGTGTTGTACGCAACAAGTTTCGAGGTTCTTATCCGCAATGCGTAAATCTCCCTCAGAATCTTCAAGCTTCTTACTGACCGCCAGCACGTCTTTCGTTATTTCTTCAATTTCTGTTTTATAATCTTTTGACATATCAGTTCAATAAACTTGTTTCATTATCAGGATTATACCACGAAAGCTGTCTGAATTGTTCCTCAGTTAGTCCTTCCGTAGAGAAACCATGAATTTCCTTTGGCCTTGTAGGCTTTGTAAGGGATTCAAGCTTCTCTGGATCAGCTAAGAGGGCTTCATCATAAGCGTCATATTCCTTTTCGAGGATAACCTTCAAATCTTCTGGGCTGATCTTCTTGTCGGAACCTGACTGTGCTATCTTGTTAATGAAAGAAACAAGCTCTTCGACTGTAGCAAGTTCAAGCATATTGATCGGGAAAGAGAATTGAGCGAGATTACTGTAACGTTTACGGTTCTCTTCGTCAATGATAATATCTTCACCGCCGATATTTACTTTACTTCCAAGCTCTAGAGCGAATATACCCGTGACACTAACAATCTTTTCAGAGTTCCCCATCAATTCGATGGAATTCCATTTGATTTCAATGTCTGGTTTATTGTACAAAATCGAA
>CALALK010000152.1 GCA_937923125.1 uncultured Carnobacterium sp. | reverse complement strand
TCTTCAACACTTCGTCAAATCCAGCAGGCACGCGGTCCAATGTGAGGGCAATCGTTTGTGTATGCCCCACGAGTTTTTTCACTTCTTCTTTCGTGCCATAAGCCACTTCTTCTCCTAAATCGAGAATGAAGACACGTTTACACAAAGCTTCGATTTCCTCCATATAATGAGACGTATAAAGAATCGTTGTTCCTTGTTCGGCGAGAGACTGAATATAGTCGAAGATATGTTGACGTGACTGCGCATCAACCCCAACAGTTGGTTCATCTAAAATCAAAATCGAAGGATTATGCAACATCGCAACGGCAATATTCAAGCGACGTTTCATCCCGCCAGAGTAGTTTTTCACTTTCTCTTTCTTCTTGTCTGTGAGACCGGCCACTTCCAGCAACTTCTCAATTTGGCTCTTTAACTCTGCTCCCGCTAAGCCATAGAGTCCACCGAAGTATTCTAAGTTGTCGACCGCGTTCAATTCCTCAAGAAGCGCGATATCTTGTGGCACTAAGCCTAAGTGTTTTCGAATTTCTACTTTATCGGTTTTAATCGACTTTCCATTAATGAAAATCTCACCGCTATCCATCGATTGAATCCCTGTCAGAATATCAATCAATGTACTTTTCCCGGCTCCATTAGGTCCAAGTAATCCAAAAAGTTCCCCTTCCATAATTTCAAAGGAAACATTTTGTAGGACTTTTTGTCGTCCGTAAGATTTGGTTACGTCTTTAATTTCAATCATATGTACACCTCTTTTTTATCGAATAAATGAAAGAATGGCTGTTAATAAACAAAGAACAATCGCTACAATTGCTTCCTCTTTTAAATCTTTCGGGGTCTTCTTGGATTCGTTCATTTGTTTATCCTCCTACTTGTTTGTACCCTTATCATAGCAAACACCCCCAAGAGTCTATAGTCCAAAACGTCATCACCTGCCGTGACTAAAGTCATGTTTTCTATAAAAAATACCCCGACTCTTTCAGATTCTATACTCCATGGTGGTTTGTCTGAAAGAATCGGAGCAGTCTTGATTATTGTTTTAGTTTATTTTCGTAAGCAAAAATAACTAATTGCGTACGGTCACGAAGTTCTAATTTCGATAAAATCGTACTAATATTATTTTTCACGGTTCCTTCTGATAGGAAGAGCGTTTGTGCGATTTCCTTATTGCTTAAGCCTTGCGCCACTTGTTGAATGAGTTCCACTTCACGCGGTGTAAGTCCCCATTTCTCCGCATCAAAGGTTGCAGGCTTCTCAACAGTCGTATTCGTCAGTAATGCTTCTGAAATCACCGTATCCATCACGACTTTCCCAGACAGAGCGACCTTAATCCCGTCAAGAATCGCCTCTGGACTACTGTCTTTTAATAAATACCCCGAAGCACCATTTTGCACGGCTTCGACGATATATTCGGTATCTTGGAAGGTCGTCACAATCAGCACCTTCACCTCTGGAAAGGCCTCTTTAATCAGCTTCGTTCCTTCGATTCCGTTACTCTCAGGCATGCGAATATCCATCAAGACCACATCTGGTTGGTGCTCCTTGCAGGCTTCAAAGGCCGCACGTCCACTCTCTGCTAAGGCGAGGACTTCGACATTACCGCTCGCCTCAAGCATGATTTTTAAACCGGTACGAATCAACATTTCATCGTCGGCAATAATAAGTTTGATTGGGTTTGTCATGGTTCTCCTCGTTTCTATTGTTTTTCTGTATTCGGTAGGATCATTTGCACGGTCACGCCAGGATTGGACGCCTCCAGTGTCACGGACCCGCCTTCTCCTCGAAGTCGTTCTTGGAGGGATTTAAGTCCGCCTTTTGGAGTTAAATCGCCCGCTCCTGTTCCGTTATCTTTAATCGTTACGACTAATTGCGATGGATTATACATCAGTAGCACGGTAATGCGTGTGGCTTGTCCGTGTCGCATCGCATTTGTAATCGCCTCTTGTACCCCACGGAAGATGCTGAGCTCCGCCTCACTTGTAAGCGTGAAGGTTGGCTCATTTTTTCTAAACTGAATATCGATG
>CALALK010000151.1 GCA_937923125.1 uncultured Carnobacterium sp. | reverse complement strand
TTTATTAAAGTAGTAATGTGATGCTGTACCAAATCCATAGACGTTATTTGCCATATAGACTTTATTCAAGTAATACGTCAAAATTTGTTCTTTAGAGTAATTACGCTCTAATTGAAGTGCTAGCATAATTTCTTGAATTTTACGTTTATAGGTTTGGTCTTCTTTTTTAGTAGAGAATACCGCTAATTTCACTAACTGTTGAGTAATCGTACTACCACCTTGAGTGATTTGACCAGCTTTTGCGTTTCGTAGGAATGAACCAGCGATACGGATTGGGTCAATCCCCATATGAGAGTAGAAACGTTTATCCTCGATTGAAGTGATGGCATCTTTCAGTAATTGAGGGACTTGTTCACTAGTGATAATATCTCGTTTTTCACCACCAAGTGAATAAATCAGTTCGCCATCTTTATCAAGGATTTTAGTTTCAGTAGCTCCTTCTAAATCACTAGCTTGAATGGTAGGAGCAGTCGCACCGTAGTAAGCGAAGATTGCAACGATAGCAATAATAGCCACAGTCACAAAAGCAGCTATACCAATTAAAATTTTCTTCCACAATTTCTTTTTATTAGTAGAACTTGGGTGCTTCTTTCTTGAATTTCGATGCTGAGATGAACGACTTTGTTCAGTATTGTTTTCAGTCATAGATTGACCTCCTTTATAATAGAGCATCTACTGCGTCTAAATAATTTAGAGTCATTTGCAGCGATAGCTCGATTGGTTGACCGTGTTTTTTGATATAGGTCAACGGAATAGATTGACGTTTCGTGCTTGAATCGTGAATGAATTGTTCAATCATTTTGGATTCAAGTAAGTAATATTCTTTCAAACTAGAAAAATAAAAAATAACAAAAGCGATACCGCCTTGTTCACAGCACTCTTTCATATGTTCTAGTTGATGCGTATGAATATTTTTTAGTGGGAAAGAAGTTTTGTTCTTCGTTTCCTTTGCTTCAAAGTCGATGTATCTTCCTTTATACACACCGTTATAGTCGGTTGTAGACGCCTGACGAAAATAGGCTTCCGTAATCTGCGCTGCGCTTCTTGCAGGGTAGTTTACTTTAACGACTTGAATCGGTGTCGGTTTCTTGTGGATGACCGCTCGTTTTTGAAGGCGATAGAGTTCATTGGTTTGATTCAATATGTTCTCTAAACCCATACCGCGACTACTGTAATTTGTTTCCATTGTTTGAGATCGTGTAGCGCGTGATAATTGTTTTTGTCCTTTTGGATATTGAATCATTTTATCCCTCCTATGGCGTCTATTATAACATTTTGGCCGAAAAATGAGAAAAACTATTGCTTTTGTTACCTTTTCTTAATCTCTATTCAAAATTCTTGTTAAATTACTGTCGTTTAAGTCAATTATGTTTTACAAAAGAGGAAGAGTATTGTAAAATAAATGAGTATGTAAATCCATTCATCTTTTAGATGAATAATGAATTTATGGAGGAATAATATGACAGCAAAATTCGAAAAAGTTGAAACTAATAAAGTTGTTTTAACATTTGAAATCTCACAAGAAGATATTAAAAAAGGTTTAGACCAAGCGTTTAACCGCGTTAAAAAGAACGTGAACGTACCTGGTTTCCGTAAAGGTAAAGTAAGCCGTCAAGTATTTGAAAAAATGTACGGTGAAGAGGCTTTATACCAAGATGCATTAAACATCCTTTTACCAGATGCATATGATAACGCAGTTGAAGAAACTGGTATTTTCCCAGTAACTCAACCAACAATCGATATCGAATCAATCGAAAAAGGTAAACCATGGGTTATCAAAGCAGAAGTAATTGTTAAACCTGAAGTTAAATTAGGTGAATACAAAGGCTTAACTGTTGAAAAACAAGATCGTACAGTATCTGAACAAGATGTTGAAGATCGCCTATTACAAGAACAAGCTCGTGCAGCTGAATTAGTTGTAAAAGAAGATGCAGCTGAATTAGGTGACACAGTAGTGATTGACTTCGAAGGTTTCTTAGGAGATGAAGCTTTTGAAGGCGGAAAAGGTGAAAACCACTCATTAGAATTAGGTTCAGGTTCTTTCATCCCAGGTTTTGAAGACCAATTAGTTGGCGCTAAAGAAGGCGATGAAGTAGAAGTGAAAGTGACTTTCCCAGAAGAATACCATGCTGAAAACTTAAAAGGTCAAGAAGCAGTATTCAAAGTAAAAGTTCACGAAGTAAAAACTAAAGAATTACCTGAATTAACAGATGAATTCGCTAAAGATGTTGATGATTCAGTTGAAACATTAGCAGAATTAAAAGAAAAATTCCGTAAAGAATTAGAAGAAGCTAAAGCAGCAGCTGCTGATGAAGCAGTAGCAGATGAAGCTTTACGTAAAGCAGTAGAAAACGCTGAAATCGTTGAATTACCACACGAAATGGTTCACGACGAAGTTCACCGTCAAATGGAACACTACTTAAACGATATGCGTCGTAACGGAATCTCTCCTGAAATGTACTACCAAATCACTGGTACAACAGAAGCTGATTTACACAAAATGATGGAAAAAGACGCTGACGTTCGTACTAAGACTAACTTAGTATTAGAACAAATCGTTAAAGAAGAAGGCATCGAAGCAACTGATGAAGATGTAGCTAACGAAGTGAAAGAATTAGCTGCTCAATACGGTATGGAAGAAGATGCAGTTCGTGCTGCTGTTTCAGTAGATATGTTGAAAAACGATATCTCAATGAAGAAAGCATTAGCTGTAATTACTGATTCTGCTAAAGAAGCTTAATTTTATGAAATTAAATAGGAAGGCGCCGGTTTCACTAGAGACCGGCGCTTTTTGAAACAACATTTCTTGTTGAATATAGTGACTTATGGTACTCTTAAATTGAGAAATCAGGAAAAGAATGGAGGTTTCAGATTGTATAAAGATGAAACAAAACAAGTAAGATGTTCATTTTGTGGAAAATCACAAGAACAAGTAAAGAAAATTATCGCTGGTCCTGATGTATTTATTTGTAATGAATGTGTTGATTTATGTAAAGAAATTATCGATGAAGAGTTTTCTTCGATGACAATGGATGAAATGATTGAGGTATTAAAGCCTCAAGAAATCCTAAAGGTATTAAACGATTACGTCGTTGGCCAAGATCATGCAAAGAAATCATTAGCAGTAGCGGTGTATAATCACTATAAACGTATTAATCACTTATTTAGTGAAGATGACGACGTTGAATTACAAAAGAGCAACATTTGTTTAATTGGACCAACAGGGTCTGGTAAAACTTATTTAGCTCAGTCATTAGCGCGTATTTTAAATGTTCCATTTGCAATAGCGGATGCGACTACATTAACGGAAGCTGGTTACGTTGGTGAGGATGTTGAAAATATTCTTCTAAAACTATTACAAGCGACAGATTATGATATTGAACGTGCTGAAAAAGGGATTATTTATATTGATGAGATTGATAAGATTGCCCGTAAGAGCGAGAATGTATCTATTACTCGTGATGTAAGTGGTGAAGGGGTTCAACAAGCCTTACTGAAAATATTAGAAGGGACTGTTGCGTCTGTTCCGCCTCAAGGAGGACGTAAGCATCCACATCAAGAACTCATTCAAATCGACACAACGAATATTTTATTTATCGTTGGTGGAGCGTTCGATGGCATCGAAACAATCGTGAAAGAACGTCTCGGTGCTAAAGTGATTGGATTTGGATCTTCGAATAAAAACTTATCGAGTCACGAAAGTTTAATGCAACTAATTATTCCAGAAGACCTACAGAAATTTGGGTTAATTCCAGAGTTTATTGGACGTCTTCCAATTACTGCAGCGTTAGAACCGTTAAGTAAGGACGATTTAGTTGATATTTTAACGAAACCAAAGAACGCCTTAGTGAAACAGTATCAAAAACTCTTTGCAATGGATAATGTGGAACTAGAGTTTGAACCAGCAGCGCTTCAAGCAATTGCTGCTAAAGCAATCGAACGCCGTACAGGTGCGCGTGGTTTAAGAAGTATTATTGAATCCGTTATGATGGATTTAATGTTCGAAATTCCAAGTCGTGAAGATATTACAAAAGTAGTTGTGACCGAAGCGATTGTGAACGGAACTGGAGAACCTGATTTGTATGATGAAGAAAATCGATTGATTTCCTAGGGATTTTCAACAAAATATGTTAGGATAGAATGTGATATAGTGGGTGCATTATATTGCATTCTATTTTTTATTAAGAGTTATTACATGAATTGAAGGAGACAACAATATGAAAGGATTGAAATCCTTAATAGCGAAACATTATACAAAAGAAGAATTTGCTTGGATTATGCAAGACTGGGCTAATTCGGTTTATTCTTTAATGATTACAACAGCCATTTTCCCGTTATATTTTAAGACGGTATCATCAAACGCTGGCCTTAGTGCAGCTGATTCAACTGCATTTTTAGGATATGCAAACTCGATTGCGACATTTGCCGTTTCTATTATGGCGCCTGTTCTTGGAGCTTTAGCGGATTATAAAGGCTATCGAAATCCGATGTTTACTTGGAGTACATTACTAGGTGTATTCTCAGTTATTGGAATGATGTTTGCAGAAACAGATCAATGGGTTTTATTACTGGCGTTGTATACTTTATCGGCGATTGGATATTCAGCTTCAAACATTTTCTATGATAGTTCGATTATGGATGTCACAACTTATGATCGAATGGATAGAATTTCCGCAGCGGGCTATGGATATGGCTATATTGGAAGTGTATTTCCATTTGTATTATTTATGATGATTATGCAATTCAGTGGATTAAATTCAAATGCAATCGTTATGATTGGATTCTTTATAACAGCCGCATGGTGGTTTATCTTCACCGTTCCATATTGGTTATATGTGAGTCAAAAATCATTTATTGAAAAACCAGAGAAACCTATTAAAGAAAGTTTTATGCGTTTATGGGGAACGATTAAACGTATTGGAGAACATAAACAAGTATTCCTATTCTTACTCGCTTACTTCTTCTATATTGATGGAGTAGGTACGATTATTAAAATGGCAACTGCAATCGGTTCTGATATGGGACTCGATAGTAATAGCTTAATTGTCATCTTATTAATTGTTCAAATCGTGGCCTTTCCATTTAGTTTACTTTATGGGTACTTATCAAAACGCTTTGGCAATAAGAAGACTTTATTCCTTGGAATTGGAACGTACATAGCCATTTGTGTGATGGCATTATGGTTAGATTCATACACAGATTTCCTTGTCTTAGCAATTTTAATTGGTACAGCTCAAGGTGGGGTACAATCACTTAGCCGTTCATTATTTGGACAGTTAATTCCAGCCAATAGAGCCAATGAATTCTTTGGATTCTATAATATTTTTGGTAAATTCTCATCTATTTTAGGGACAACATTACTTGGGATTACAGCTCAAATGACAGGAAATTCTTTAGATGGAGTATTCTCATTAATCATCTTATTCGTAATCGGTTCAGTATTACTGTTCTTCGTGAAGTTGCCTACTCAGAAAGGATTAGAAAATGAAGGTTAATAAAGCCGAATTTACAATTAGTGCTGTAGGGCCAGCGCAATATCCTTCTGGAAATCTTCCAGAAATTGCATTATCAGGTCGTTCAAATGTTGGAAAATCTTCTTTTATTAATAAGTTGATTCAACGAAAAAGCCTAGCCCGTACCTCAAGTAAACCTGGTAAAACACAAACATTGAACTTTTATCATATTAATGAGCAGTTTTATTTTGTAGATGTGCCAGGATACGGATATGCCAAAGTATCTAAGAAAGAACGTGAAAAGTGGGGGAAGATGATTGAGGAGTATATTACGACTCGAGAGCCACTTCGTTTAGTGCTTATCTTAGTAGACTTTAGACATGAACCAAGTCAAGAAGATGTTCAAATGCGTGAATTTTTGGAGTATTATAATATTCCATATCGTATTGTGATGACAAAATGTGATAAGATTCCTCGTGGTAAATGGAATAAACATGTCAGCGTGATTCGAAAAGCATTTGGCAAACCACCAGAAGATCTTTTCTTAACATTCTCATCTGAAACAGGTGAAGGAGTAGAGAAAGCTTGGGCGTGGATTGAACAATTTATTGCCGACTAAAATAACAAGTGATACCGTATACGGTATCACTTGTTTTATTTAAAAGAAAAAGAAGGTCACTTGTAAGGAAAATAAAACTTGCTCCATTGCATTAAATCGCGAATTGTGATATATTATATGCTGTATCATTAGGCGTAGTGTATGGAGGGAGTTTTTTTATGAGTCAACGATTATCAAAAGAAACGATTCAAAGTATACAATCGCAAGTGAATATTCTCGATATTGTAGGGCAATTTGTCCAATTGAGAAAGCAAGGAAAGAGCCTTTTTGGCCGTTGTCCTTTTCATGATGAAAGAACACCTTCATTTACCGTCACAGAAGAAAAACAGTTGTTTCACTGTTTTAGTTGTGGACGCGGAGGAAATGTTTTTAACTTCATGCAGGAATTGGAAAGTTTATCTTTTCCAGAATCGGTTGTTAGGGTAGCAGAACTTGCACATATTCCTCTCGATGTAGAAATTCCTTCTAGTCAACAAACAATTCCTCAAAAAGAGAGAAAGTTGTTTGCGGCACATGAAAAAGCGAGTGAGTTTTACTCGCACGTCCTATTTAATACAAAAGGTGGACAAGAAGCACTTCATTATTTAACGGATCGTGGCTATACGATTGATACGTTAAAAGAATTTGGATTTGGGTTCTCGTTAAAAGACCGCACGCAGCTGACACAGCTCTTACAAGATTTAGAGCTAACAGAACAAGAAATGGAAGCGACAGGTCTATTCGTTGAAAGTCAAACTGGATTCTTTGATCGTTTTAATCAGCGAATTATGATTCCACTTCGTAATGAACATGGACAAATTGTCGGGTTCTCTGGTCGTATATTGCCAGGTTATTCGGATGAGTTCGCTTCACAGGCGAAGTATTTAAATAGTCCTGAAACACCGCTCTTTGCGAAAAGAAACTTCTTATTTAACTTTGATTTAGCAAAGAAGAATATTCGTAAAGAAAATAAAGTTATCCTTTTTGAAGGATATATGGATGTTATTTCTGCTTGGCAAGCGGGAGTTCAACTAGGAGTAGCCTCAATGGGAACGTCTCTGACACCAGAGCAAATTCAAAAGCTTCGTCATGTGACGGATACGATTTTGATTGCTTATGATGGTGATAGAGCAGGTCTTGAAGCAACAAACCGAGCGATTGAAATGATTCAATCCACGAATGCTTTTAGTATCGGGATTATTCCATTTGATAATGGTCTGGATCCGGATGAATTTATCAAGCAACGTGGTCCCCAGTCGTTTATCGATTTAGTTGAACACGGGCAAGAAACCATCTATCAATTTAAAAAGAGATTCCTTTCTAAGAAATATCAGTTACAAGTTGAGAGTCAAAAAATTCAGTATATCGAAGAGATGATTATTGAACTGGCGAAACTTACAAATGATGTGGAAAAGAATCTTGCGATGAAGTCTCTTGCGGATGAATTTAATCTTGATTACACAACGATTCAAAATCAAGTGAAACAAAAGCAAGTTCAAACTTCACAGAATTTCCAAGCACCACCTATACCAAGTGTGGAAACGCAACAAGTGCCTGTAATGAACAGGCCGTTTATTAAAAACGAAGGTATTCAAAGGCATTTAATGTACCGCTTGATGCATCATAATGAAGCTTGGACATATCTGAATCGTATTAATCCAGAATTCTCGTTTCCAGATGCACTATATGAGCAATTATTTTTACATATTCAGGCATTTCGAAATGAAGAAGAGGAATTTGATGTTCAAGAATTTATGTTGTTTTTAAACGATAAAGATTTCATGAACAGAAATCTGGTGTCTGAAATCGAACTAGGTCAGTTTCCTCCAGAATGTACGGAACAAGAGATTCAAGATTTAGTATATGTACTTTCACAAAAGAATACTCTAAAAGAGCAGTTAGCACAAAAAAAGGAAGAGTTGAATCGAGCTGCTCTCATGAACGACGATGAAACCAGAAAGAAATTGATGGTTGAAATCATGGAGATTCAACGCCAATTAAGGAAAAGATAGAATGGAGGAATGGTGAATGACAGTTCAAAAGAATGAAAAAGGTCAAACACTGAATGAAGCAACTTCAACGCTTCTTGCAGAACGAAAATTATTCGGTCAAATTTTATACGATGATTTATCTGCACAAATCGCAATCCCATTTGAGTTGGATGCGGAAGGAATGGATAAATTAATTCAAAAGTTTGAGGATGCAGGAGTTAGTGTTGTAGATGCTAACGGTGAACCAACAAGCCAACAATTGTCATCAGAAAGCCAACGCGAATCTGAGGCAGCTGTTGTTGAGGATGATACTGCCTTATCTTCAAATACGAAGATTAATGACTCCGTTCGTATGTATTTAAAAGAAATCGGACGAGTTCCACTACTTAGCGCGGACGAAGAGGTCGCATTAGCACTCCGTATTCAAGAAGGAGATACTGAAGCAAAACAAGAGTTAGCAGAAGCCAACCTTCGTTTAGTAGTATCTATTGCGAAACGTTATGTAGGACGTGGAATGCAATTCTTGGATTTAATTCAAGAAGGAAACATGGGCTTAATGAAAGCTGTTGAGAAATTCGACCATACAAAAGGATTCAAATTCTCTACTTATGCCACATGGTGGATTCGTCAAGCAATCACTCGTGCCATTGCTGACCAAGCGCGTACAATTCGTATTCCAGTACATATGGTTGAAACAATTAACAAATTAGTACGTGTTCAAAGACAACTATTACAAGATTTAGGACGCGAACCTACACCGGAAGAAATCGGTGCAGAAATGGACTTACCAACTGAAAAAGTTCGTGAAATTCTAAAAATCGCTCAAGAACCTGTATCTCTTGAAACTCCAATCGGGGAAGAGGACGATTCACATTTAGGTGATTTCATTGAAGATGATAACGCAACAAGCCCAGCTGATCATACAGCATATGCATTGTTGAAAGAACAACTGGATGAAGTTCTTGAACAACTAACGGACCGTGAAGAAAACGTACTTCGTTTACGTTTTGGTCTTGATAAAAACGGAGAAATCCGTACATTGGAACAAGTAGGGCAAGTATTCGGGGTAACTCGTGAACGTATTCGTCAAATTGAAGCGAAAGCATTACGTAAATTACGCCATCCAAGCCGTTCTAAACAATTAAAAGACTTCTTAGATTAAGAAATGAGTAAAAGAAGCAATCCTTAGGGGTTGCTTCTTTTTTGTTTGCAATATTTATGAAATCTCTATTATTTTAATGGGAAAGGGCTTAAATCTAGTGAAGAATTTGATAAACTAAAAGAGGTGTACCGCATTGCGGTACACCTCTTAATTTATTTACTCTAAAGTATCTGCTTCAGTAACTCCTAAAATCACTGGAAGAATCATTGGATGACGTTCTGTTTTCTTAAATAAGAACGGTCCTAAGACGTCTGTAATTTTGTTACGTAAAACGCGTTCGTTTAAGACTTCTTCAGAATCTGATAAAAGTTCTTCAAGTTCATCACGAAGAATGGCTTGTGCTTCGTTAAGAAGTTGTCCTGATTCTTTCATGTAGATAAATCCACGAGAGAGCATATCTGGACCTGCTACTAATTCACGGTTTTCGTAGTCAACAGTGGCTACACAGATGACTAAACCATCTTGTGAAAGTGTCTTACGATCGCGAAGAACGATGTTTCCGATATCTCCGATACCATTTCCATCGACATAAACATCTCCAGCAAAGAAGTGACCCGCTCTACGTGCTGAGTCTGCAGTAACTGCAAGAACATCACCATTGCTTAAGATAAATGAGTTTTCTTTTGGAATTCCCACTTGAGTCGCAAGGTTTGCTTGGATCTTCTGCATACGATATTCACCGTGGACTGGTACGAAGTATTTAGGCTTCATTAAGCGAAGCATTAATTTTTGTTCTTCTTGAGAACCGTGTCCAGATGTGTGAATATTGTTTACTTTACCATGAATCACTTCAGCACCAGCTTCAGATAGAAGGTTGATAACGCGGTTAACGCTTGAAGTATTTCCTGGAATTGGTGAACTAGAGAAGATAACTGTATCACCAGGTTGAATGGAGATTTGGCGATGAGTCCCATTTGCGATACGACTAAGTGCCGCCATTGGTTCCCCTTGAGACCCTGTACATAAAATAATGACTTTCTCAGAAGGGTATTGGTTAATTTCACGTCCATCGATAAAAGTATCATCTGGAGCCTTGATATAACCTAATTCACGAGCAGTGCGGAAGCTGGCTTCCATACTACGTCCAAATACAGCTAATTTACGACCAGTTGCTACAGCCACATCTGTTACTTGTTTTAGACGAGAAACGTTTGATGCAAATGTCGCAAAAATGATACGTCCATCCACGCGTTGGATAATTTCTTTAATCGATTTACCAACGACTTGTTCAGATTGAGTAAATCCAGGGACTTCAGAGTTTGTACTGTCTCCTAAAAGAACGAGAACGCCTTCTGAACCAATTTGTGCCATACGGTGAAGGTTTGCTGGTTCTCCAACTGGAGTGAAGTCAAACTTATAGTCACCGGTGAACACGATGTTACCTGGAGGAGTCTTAATCACAATCCCAAATGCATCTGGAATAGAGTGGGTAGTGCGATAGAAACTCACTTGTGTTTTACGGAATTTAATCACGCTGTCTTCATCAATTTCGTGAAGGATAGCATCTCTTAAAAGTCCGTGTTCTTCTAATTTATTTCGAATTAAAGACATCGCAAGTTTTGTTGCATAAATAGGGATGTTCGCTTGTTTAATTAAGAAAGGAATCCCACCGATATGGTCTTCGTGTCCGTGCGAAATAAATAGACCTTTTACTTTATTAATATTTTGAACGATATAACTGTAATCGGGAATCACATAGTCGATTCCAAGTAAATCATCCTCAGGGAATTTAATACCGGCATCCAAAATGATGAGCTCATCTTGGAATTGAACGCCATATGTGTTTTTACCGATTTCACCTAAACCGCCAAAAGCAAATACGCCCGTTTCGTTATTTTTAATATTTGGCTTCATGTTACTTGAACACCGTTAATTTAAACTCAGGGTTTTGTTTTTCGTAAGCTAAGTGTTTTTCATCTAGCTCTTGGATAAACTCTACGTTGTATTCAGTGTTTTCATCCACAAGGCGGCGGGCTTCTACCTTGTCACTAGCTTCAATATATAAAGCTTCTGTGTTCTCACGACGTGGAGCTTCCGTTTTAGTTGGTTGGTAAGTAATTTTAAAAATCATGTATGTACTCCTTTAAATTTTTTTCATAATGTTTCTATCATATTTTATCATAAAATGCCTATTTTTTCATAATCTTAAAGGCTGATAAGTGCCTCTTTTTCTAATATTTCAAGCAAATCTGTTGGGGTTGAGAGTGGTTTTGGAGTCAAAGTAGAATCTTCTTCTCCAAATTTGAAATAAATCGTGTTCCAATCTCTGGTTTTAGCACCTTCAATGTCATTTGTAAGGTCGTCCCCAATCATCCAGAAGT
The DNA here is from genome assembly GCA_937923125.1 of uncultured Carnobacterium sp. GTDB lineage: Bacteria > Bacillota > Bacilli > Lactobacillales > Aerococcaceae > Granulicatella. The sequence goes on along the minus strand of CALALK010000151.1, from coordinate 104 downwards.
CTTTTCTGTTCACATCTGGAAAAAGTTGTTCTACATTCTTAAAGGCTTCTGCTTGTGGTTTGGGAACACCAGTCGTCTCTGAAATGAAGATTCTAGAAGAGTCA